>NZ_DFQP01000008.1:55252-55388 GCF_002377845.1 Microbacterium sp. UBA3486 | reverse complement strand
CGTAGCCCTGCGGGACCGGTGCGATCACCGGCGCAGCCGGGACCTGCGAGGCGAACGTCGACGGCATCTCATGCCCGTGCACCGGCACAGCGGGTGCGACGGGTGCGGGCGCGACGGGCGCCGGTGTGGCGGGGGC
>NZ_DFQP01000008.1:39231-55067 GCF_002377845.1 Microbacterium sp. UBA3486 | reverse complement strand
TGGCCTTGTCAGCGGCGGCATCCGTCGCCGACTGAGCGGCGATCTCTGCGGCCTCGGTGGACGGCACGGCGTCGTTCGACGCGGGTGCCGACTGGTCCTGGGGGTTGTCTTCGTTCATGGTGTGTGCTCCTTCGACGACCATTTCAGAATGACGCCTGTATCTGTGCGTTCCTTATGCCGAAGATGAGTTTCAGCTATGGCCTTAGCCTGTTCTTCATGAGTGTCATTCCCGGCGCATGGCGTCGTACAGCAGCGGGTGCAGGTCTGCTCGCTGCGGACGGAACCGTCGCGCCCACCATCTTCGCAGAGATGTCGGCAGCAGCGGCCCGAACCGGAGCGATCAATCTCGGTCAGGGTTTTCCCGACGAGGACGGTCCCACAGCGGTGCTGGAGGCGGCGCGACAGGCCATCGCAGATGGAGCGAACCAATATCCTCCCGGTCGCGGAACCCCGGATCTCCTCGACGCCATCAGCACTCATCAGCGTCGCTTCTACGGGTTGACCGTCGATCCCACACGCGAGGTGATCGTGACGGCCGGGGCGACGGAAGCGCTGACCGCGACCCTGCTGGCGCTGATCGACGGCCCGGACGACGAGGTGGTCGTGTTCGAGCCGTACTACGACTCCTACGCCGCAGCCGTGGCTCTCGCGGGGGCGCGCCTTCGCACCGTCCCGCTGCGGGCCCCGGACTTCCAGCCCGACCTCGACCGACTCGCGGCAGCGGTGACCGACCGCACCAGGATCATCCTGGTCAACGACCCGCACAATCCCACGGGCGCGGTGTTCGGGCGCGAGGTTCTCAGCGAGGTGGTGCGTCTGGCGGAGAGGCACGACGCGATCATCGTCACCGACGAGGTGTACGAGCACCTGGCCTTCCATGCGCCGCACACGCCGATCGCGACCCTCCCCGGAGCGGCCGAGCGCACACTGACCATCTCGTCCGCCGGCAAGACCTTCTCCACGACGGGATGGAAGATCGGCTGGGTGCACGGGCCGGCCGCGCTCATCACGGCCGTGCTGACGGTGAAGCAGTACCTCACGTATGTGAACGGCTCCCCGTTCCAGCCTGCCATCGCTGTGGGGCTGCGGATGGACGACGCGTACTTCGCGGATGCGGCCGCCGCACTCGCGCGAAAGCACGAGATCCTCGGAGCCGGGTTGAGGGAGGCCGGATTCACCGTGCACGCCCCGCAGGGCGGCTACTTCACCGTCGCCGATGCGACCGCACTGGGCGGCGCGGACGCCGCAGCGTTCTGCCGCGCTCTGCCCGAACGCGCGGGCGTCGTCGCGATCCCGCTCACGGCCTTCGTCTCCGAGGCGCACCGGGGCGAGTACTCGGGCCTGGTGCGCTTCGCGGCCTGCAAGCGCGTCGACGTGCTCGAAGAGGCAGCTGCGCGTCTCGCAGGCTTCTCCGCCTGACTGCGGATCAGGAGGGGGCCCCGGGGGCGACCGCTCCGCCGGGGACGGTGTCATGCGGCACGACCGCGTAGCGCCGCACCCGCAGCGACGGGTTGGTCGCCCGCACGCGCGCGATCGTCTCCCCCTCCACCACGGCGACCGCGATCCCGGGAGCAGTGCCCACACCGGCGAGGATCACGCCCTGCGGATCGATGACCTGCGAATGTCCAACGCCGATCGGAGTCGGGTGGTCCGCGGCGATCACATAGACGGTGTTCTCGATCGCACGGGCGGCGAGCAGCGTGGTCCAGTGATGCTCCTTGAGCGGTCCTCTGACCCACTCCGCCGGCACGACGAGGGCGTCGGTCTGCGCATCGACGAGCGAACGGGCCACCTCGGGGAAGCGGAGGTCGTAGCAGGTCATGAGTCCGAAGCGCAGACCGCCGAGGTCGAAGGTGGCCGCTGGGCCCAGCTCACCCGGTTCGACCCAGTCGGACTCCCGCTGCCCGAATGCGTCGTACAGATGCTGCTTGCGGTACACGGCGAGTACGCCGTCGCCGCGCACCGCCACGACGGAGTTCCGCACCCGCTCACCGTCCGCGGCCCGCTCCGCGAGACCGGCGACGATCACGACGGCGTAGTCGGCGGCCAGAGCGGCCAAGGTCGCGACGAACTCCCCATCGAGGTCCTCGGCGTTCGCCGCGAGGCTCTCGTCCAGAGGATCGACGAAGTAGCTCGAGTACTCCGGGAACACGACCAGCTTCGCACCACGTGCGGCGGCATCGGCCGTCAATTCGGCGATCCGCTCGCGGTTGTCGGCTCGGGATGCGGTGGGCGCGAACTGGCACACGGCGACGGGGACGGCTGCGATCTCGGACATGACTCCATCCTCTCGCATCGACACGCCCGGGACGTCGCCCCGATGCCCTCTCGATTCGACCGACTCCGGAATCCGTGATAAGTTTCTTCTTGTGCCGCGGGGTGGAGCAGTTCGGTAGCTCGCCGGGCTCATAACCCGGAGGTCGCAGGTTCAAATCCTGTCCCCGCAACAAATGAAAGGCCCTCTGACTCGGAGAAATCCAGGTCAGGGGGCCTTTCGCTTTGCTTCGCGTGCGACGCACTCGATCGGATTCGATCGAGTGCGTCGCACCCGGCTCAGATCAGGTCGGCCACCAGACGTTCGATCCGGGCGCGGATGTCGTCCCGGATCGGTCGCACGGCGTCGATCCCCTGTCCGGCAGGATCGTCGAGCTCCCAGTCCTCGTAGCGCTTTCCCGGGAAGAACGGGCAGGCATCGCCACAGCCCATCGTGATCACGACATCGGAGGCCTGCACGGCTTCGGTGGTCAGCACCTTGGGCGATTCCGCCGTGATGTCGACACCGAGCTCGGCCATGGCTTCCACCGCGACCGGGTTGATCTGATCCGCGGGCAGGGAACCGGCAGAGCGCACGTCGATCCGATCCCCCGCGATGTCACGCAGGAAACCCGCGGCCATCTGCGAGCGGCCGGCGTTGTGCACGCAGACGAAGAGGACGGAGGGCTTGACGGGTACGTCGGTCATCGGATGCTCCTCGCGGGCGTGCTGTCGGAATTCTCTGCGGCGTGATCGGCGGTTGCCGGAATCAACTCCATTCTCGCCCGAACCGTGCCGACCTGGACGAGGGGATTCCCACAGCAGCTGCCGCCTTCGCCATCGAAGTCACCCGATCCCCCGCAGACACCCGTCGCAGGCAGGGTGAGCTGCGTGCTCCGCGCGGCGATCAGGTCGCCCGCGAGCCGTGCGGCGACGCTGCGTGCCTGCTCGAATCCCGTGAGCGCCAGGAATGTGGGCGCACGCCCGTAGCTCTTCGCGCCGATGATGTAGAAATCGCCTTCCGGCTGGGTGAGCTCGACCGCCCCTGTCGCCCCGACCGACCCGCAGGAGTGGACGTTCGGGTCGATGTCCGCGGCGATGCCGGCCACCGCCTCCAGAGTGGGGTCCCATGCCACACGCACCTCCGAGAGCATGCCGAGGTCGGGACGGAATCCCGTCAAGGCGAACACGTGCGAGACGCCCCTCACCGCACCTCCGCTGTCCGCAATGATCGTGAGACCCTCTTCGTCCGCGCGGAACTCCGCGACGCGGAAGCCCTGGATGACATCGACGAGACCGGACTCGATGACTTTTCGAGCCCGCGCGCCCAACGCCGCGCGCTCGGGAAGCGCATCGCCCGTTGCGCCACCGAGCAGGCGGGACGCCGCCTTTCCCCGGCGCATCAGCCACGAGACCCGTGTACCGGGGTGTCGTCGCGCCAACGCGGTCAGGCGCAGCACGGTGTGCGTGGCCGAGTGCCCGGACCCGATGACGACCACGTGCCGGCCGGCCTGGGCCGTGACATCATCCGGAATCCGGTAGGAGATATGCGAGGCGAAGCCTGTCTCGCCGATCGCGGGGAGCCCCTCGGCTCCGGCCGGATTGGGGCGACCCCAGGTACCGCTCGCATCGACGACGGCTCGTGCACCGATCCGGAGTTCTTCGCCATCCGCGCCGAGCGCATGAACGACGAAGGG
The DNA here is from genome assembly GCF_002377845.1 of Microbacterium sp. UBA3486. Classification (NCBI taxonomy): domain Bacteria; kingdom Bacillati; phylum Actinomycetota; class Actinomycetes; order Micrococcales; family Microbacteriaceae; genus Microbacterium; species Microbacterium sp. UBA3486. Next base: position 51,117 of record NZ_DFQP01000008.1, on the reverse strand, counting down.
CTGTCCTGCGCGACCGCTCTCGACCACACGGTCCCGCCCCTTGCGCGCGACCCCGGTGACCGTCGTCGAGTAGCGGACCCGCTCCCCCAACACCTCAGCGAGGGGCGCGAGATACCGCACGATCCACTCCGCGCCGGTCGGATACCCGTCCGTCGGAGCGGTCCATCCCGAGGGTTCCAGCAGGCGACGGGAGGCCGCATCGGTCAGCTCGGGCCAGCGGGAGAACAAGCGCACGTGCCCCCACTCGGAGACCGCGGTGGCGGGGCCCGACCCACGTTCCAACACGATCACATCGCACCCGCGCTCGGTGAGGTGTGCGGCGACGGCCAGCCCCTGGGGGCCTGCGCCGATGACGACGACGGGAAGCTCGGACATCACGTTCCTTACATTGATGAACTTCGATATGACCACAGTGCGTGATCTATCGATGTTTGTCAATACGTGGGTAGCATGGCCCTATGACCATCCCTGCCACGATCGACGCCGGCACCTCCTGCTGCGTACCGCGCATCACCTCGACCATCAGCACCGAGGAGGCCGAGAAGGTGGCGCGCGTGTTCAAGGCGCTGGGAGATCCGACCCGCGTGCGTCTGCTCTCCCTCATCGCCGCCGGTGACGGCGGGGAGGCGTGCATCTGCGATCTCACGGAGCCCGTCGGGCTCTCTCAGGGCACCGTTTCCCACCACATGAAGCTCCTCTCCGACGCGGGACTCGTCAGGCGCGAGCAGCGTGGACGTTGGGCGTACTTCTCCCTCGACGTCGAGGCCATCGACGCCGCCTCCGCCGCACTTCGGCCCGCCTGACCGAGGAAGGTCCACCGGAGAGACGCGAATGGGCGCCCCCGGAGGGACGCCCATTCGATGCGGATGTCTCGAATCAGTTGCCTGTGGCGGAGTCGAGCTCGATCAGCTTCTGCACCGCTGCGGTGAGACGCTCGTCCGCCTCGGCGAACTTCGCGAGGTCTCCCGCCTTCAGTGCCGTCTCACGGTCGACCAAGGCAGACTGCGCAGCCGCCAGCGCCTCCGCCTCGGCCCCCGTGGGCTGCGTGGGCTCCGTCGTCGGCACCTCGCCGGTATCAGGCACCTGAGCGTCCGGATCGGGTTCGACCGTGTCATCGCCGCCGGTTGCACCGGAGTCACCGCCGAAGAGGGTATCGAGGGCTTCGGTGAGCGTGTTCTCGAAGGCCACGCGGTCACCGAAGGCGACCAGCACCTTCTGCAGTCGAGGCAGCTGCGTCCCCTCGGACGACTGCACGTACACGGGCTGCACGTAGAGCAGACCGCCACCGACGGGCAGTGTCAGCAGGTTGCCGTAGATGACCTCGGACTCCCCCTGCTGCAGCAGGTTGAGCTGAGGCACCACGGACGTGTCCGAGTTGTAGGTGTTCTGCACCTGACCGGGGCCGGGGACGGTCGTGTCGGTGTCGATCTCGAGCATGCGCAGCTGGCCGTAACCTTCTGCCTTCTTGCCCTTCTCGGAGCCGGCGTCCGAATCGACCGCGAGGTAGCCCATCAGCACGTCACGGCTGCCACCCGCGCCCTGCGAGTTCGGGATGAACGTCGAGAACATCGAGAATCTCGGAGTGTCCTGCCCCGGCATCTGCATGGTCAGGTAATACGGCGGCTGCAGCATCGATTCGCTGCGCGGGTCGTTCGGCGTCTGCCACCGGTTGTCCTGCTGGGCGAACGATCCGGCCTTGTCGACGTGGTAGACCCCGAGGATGTCACGCTGCACCTTGAACAGGTCGGTCGGGTAGCGCACGTGGCTCATGAGCTCGCCGGACATCTCGCTGATCGGCTTCACCGTCGACGGGTAGACCTTCTGCCAGGTCTTCAGCACCGGATCCTCGTCGTCCCACGCGTAGAGCGTCACGGAGCCGTCGTAGGCGTCGACCGTCGCCTTGACCGAGTTGCGGATGTAGTTGATGTCGTCGATGGCGAGCGTCGGCGACGGGATGTTGGAGTCGGCGATCGCATCCGACAGGCTCACGCTCGTCGAGTAGGGGTACGTCTGACTCGTGGTGTAGCCGTCGACGATCCAGACGATGCGGCCGTCCACCACGCTCGGGTACGGGTCGCTGTCGAGCTCGAGGTACGGCGCCACCTTCTGGACGCGCGTCTTGGGATCGCGGTCGTAGAGGATCTGCGAGTCCTCGTTCACCAGGTTCGAGAACAGGATCTGCTCGGACTGGAACTTCAGCGCGTAGAGGAGCTTCGTGAACGTGTCACCGATCTTCGGACCACCGTTCCCCTCGAACGTGGTCTTCGTCTCGCTCGAGCCGTCCTTGCCGCGCGGGTAGTCGATCTCCGCAGGCTCCGACCCCTCGGGAGCGCCGACGATCGAGTACTCGGGCGAGTTCTCGCCGAAGTACACGCGCGGCTCGAAGTTCTCGCGGTCCGACAGGAACCCGGAGGTGGGGATGCCGCGCTCGAGGAACACCGGTTCGCCGTCCGTGGTGCGCTGGTTTCCGGCGGCTGCGACGAGGCCGTAGCCGTGGGTGTAGACCGCGACGCGGTTGTTCCAGTTGTCGCCGTCGCCGAGTCCGGACATGTCGAGGTCGCGCACGGAAACCACGGTGTCCTGCATCTTCCCGTCGATCTCGTACCGGTCGACGTCCATCGTCGTCTGGAACTGGTAGTACCCGCGGTACTGCTCGAGCTGGCGTACCGTCGGCGGGATGACCTTCGGGTCCATGATGCGCGTCGAGGCGGTGGTCTCGGCGTCGGCGCGCAGCTGCCCCGCCTCTGCGTCGGTCTTGGCGGCGAAGGGCGTGGTCTCGAGGTCTGCGACCCCGTACGCCTCCTTCGTGCCGTCGATGTTCCGCTGGTAGTACTCGGCCTGGTAGGCGTTCTGGTTCGGCTTCACCTGGAAGGTGGTGACCACCCACGGGTATCCCACGCCGACGACGAGCGACGCCACGATGAGCAGCGCCGTCGCGGCCAGCGGGAAGCGCCAGCGGCCGATGACGGCGGTGACGAAGAAGAGGATCGCGACGACGGCGGCGATGATCGCGAGGATAGCGAGACCCGGGATCGTCGCGTTCACGCCCGTGTACGCCGCGCCCGTGATGCGGTCGTCGGGCTCGACGAGCGTCTTGTACTGATCGAGCCAGAGGCTCGCCGCCTGCACCAGCAGGTACAGGCCCGCGATGACCGCGAGCTGGATGCGTGCGGGCTTCGAGATGCGCAGCTCACCCTGGCCGATGCGCACCGAGCCGTACAGGTACGACACGAGGGCGGTGACCAGGAGCGAGAGCAGCAGAACGGCCGAGATGAAGGCGAGCAGGATCGTGTAGAACGGCATCGCGAACATGTAGAAGCCGGTGTCGATGCCGAACTGCGGGTCGACGTCGGACGTCGCCACACCATTGGCCCAGAGCCAGACGGTCTTCCATTGCCCCGCGGCCGCGAAGCCGGCGAACAGTCCGAAGAAGATGGGCATGCCCCACATCGCCAGGCGACGCAGCGGCTCGATGACCTCCTGGTACCGATCCAGCTGCGAGCTGAGTCGCACGTACACCGGACGCAGGCGGTACGCGAGTTGGATGACGACGAACAGCGGAACGGCCATCCCGAGGAAACCGACCACGAACATCACCGCCGTGGCGATCCACTGCGTCGTGAGGACGCCGGTGAAGCCCACCTGGTCGAACCAGAGGAACTCGGTGTACAGGGAGGCGAACACGAAGAACACCGCGATCAAGGCGGCGATGATCACCAGGGAGATGCCGAGAATGCGTCGTGAGGTTCGAGGCGTGGCCGGGTTCGGAGCTGAAGGCGAGGAGGTCACCCCACCATCCTAGGCATCGCTCACTGTGGGCAGGCTGTCATCCCGGTCACGGCGAGGTCACGGCCGCACGTGTGCGCTCAGCTCCCGGCGCGTTCGCAGGTCGGAAGAGCGGCGACGTCTCCGTCGTCCGCGATGACCTCGAGCGCGGCGAGAGACTCGTCGAGCGTCGCGGTGCGGATGACCTGGAGCCCGTCCGGCACATGCCCGACGACCTCATCGCAATTGGCCTCGGGAGCGAGGAAGTACTCGGCACCCGCGTCCCTGGCACCGTAGAGCTTCTGACGGATGCCGCCGATAGGCCCGACGGTGCCGGCCGCGTCGATCGTGCCGGTACCGGCCACGTCCTTCCCGCCGTTGAGCTCGCCCTCGGTCAGCGTGTCGATGATGCCCAGCGCGAACATCATCCCGGCGCTGGGGCCGCCGACGTTGTCGAGCTGGATCGTGACGTCGATCTCGAAGTCGTAGTCGGTGCGGAGCGTGATGCCGATGAGCCACAGGGTCGCGTCGCCCTCGGTGCGCTTCTCGGGAGTGATCTCGACGGTCTGCTCGGCTCCGGCGCGCAGCACGGTGAGCTGCACGGGGGCTCCCTCGGCGGCCTGGATCGCCTCGCGCAGCTGCGTCGCAGAGGTGACCGGCGTGCCGTCGATCGCGGTGATCACATCGTCGGCTTCGAGGATGCCGGCGGCCGGGGAGTCGGCGACGGCGTCGACGACGACGACCTGAGCACCGGTGTCGTATCCGAGCTCGTTCAGCGCAGCGGCCGTCGCCTCGTGCTGCGAGTCCACCATCAGCGTGGCGTTGCGCTCGTCGCGCTGCTCACTCGTCACCCCCTGCGGGAACACCGTGTCGAGCGGGACGACTGCCTTGGACGAGTCCATCCACGCCAGTGCCAGCTCGAACCAGCTCGGTGTGCGCTCGCGGTTGCCGACGACCTGGACCGTCGTGAGGTCCAGAGTGCCCGCGGTCTCGAAGGTCTCGGCGCCCTCGACGCTGATCAGCGGAACCTGCTCGCCGTCCGCTCCCTCCGCAGTGCCGAGGGTGTCGTACACCGGGCCCGGCCGCTGGATCACGTAGGGCGACGGCAGGAACGTCAGCACGACAAGGGCGATGAGCGCGACGATCAGCGCCCAGACTCCGAGTCCGAGCTTCCCAGACCGCGTTCGATCCACTGCATTCCTCCGTCGTTCGCGAGCGGCGTACACCGATCTGCCCGCATCGGGTTCGCGCGCAGAAACCTGTGACTAGCGTAGAGGCCACGGCAACAGAAGTGCTGAGAGGGCGAGCGACATGGCAGACAACGACCCGACACCCGAGGACTTCCAGGAGTTCCTGCGGAAGATGCTCTCGAATCAGGGCGGCGGGGACATCGACCCCGAAGCGCTCCGGGGCGCCTTCGAGGGGATGGACGGCTTCACACTCGATCCCGCGATGATGCAGACGATCATGTCGCAGCTGCAGGGCGCCTTCGGTGGCGATCCCTGGGAGAACGCGCTGCGCCAGGCCCTGTTCATCGCCAACCGCGACGGGCAGGGTGTGACCGACGGTTCACGCACCTCGCTCGCCGATTCCTTCGCGCTGGCGAATCTGTGGCTCGGCGAGGCGACGACGATCTCGGAGCTCTCTGAGACACCGACAGCGATGACCCGCGGCGACTGGGTCGAGAAGACGCTGCCGGTGTGGAAGGAGATCGCCGACCCGGTGTCGACGAGCATCGCGGACGCGCTGACCTCCGCCCTGGACACGCAGGTGCCGGAGGAGATGCGCGACGTCGTCCAGGGGGCAGGCAAGCTGATGCGAGGCCTGGGCGGCTCGGTGTTCGCCGCGCAGTTCGGTCAGGTGCTCGGCAACCTCTCGCTCGAGGTGGTCTCCGGAGGCGATGTCGGCATCCCCGTGCTCCCCGCGGGGACGGCGGCCGTCATCCCGCAGAACCTCACCGCGTTCGGCGAAGGTCTCGAGATCCCCGAAGACCAGATCGCGCTCTACCTCGCCACCCGCGAGCTCGCGTACGCGCGGCTCTACCGGCACGCGAAGTGGCTCCACCTGCACGTGATGGCGCAGATCACCGACTTCGCGCGCGGAGTCACCGTCGATGTGGACGCGCTGGAAGACGTGGCCAGCCGCCTCGATCCCTCCGACCCCGAGGAACTGCGCGCGGCGATCGAGGGCGGCGCTCTCCTCCCCGTGCAGAGCGAGGCGCAGCGCGAGGCGCTCACCCGACTCGAGAACCTCATCGCGACGATCGACGGCTGGGTGGACGTGGTGACAGCCGAGGCGACCTCGCGGCTGCCCGACGGTGCCCGCATCGCGGAAGCCGCTCGACGCCGACGCGCCGTCGGCGGTCCTGCGGAAGACGCACTCGGCGCACTGGTCGGGCTCAAGCTGCGCCCCCGACGCATACGCGAAGCCTCCGCGATGTGGCAGGCGGTGACCGACGCCGTCGGCATCAGCGGACGCGACTCGCTGTGGGACTACCCCGACCTGATGCCGACGGCCGAGGACATCGACGACCCGAGCGGACTCGTCGCCCGGCTGCAGGCGGCTGAGCGTGGCGAACAGCCGGTGGCCGACGAGTTCGATGAAGCACTGGCCCGCCTGCTCGACGGCGACGACTTCTCGGCCGACGAGCCCGCAGCGGGAACCACGGATGAAGCGGACGGAGACGGCGACGCGGCCCCGGAGGGCGACCGACCGGTCTGAGGCAGGGTGCGGGCGTCCGAGGATGCCCGCACCTCTCCTCCCCCGCTCGACGAACGTCGGCGAGTTGTCCACGGATGCCCGGTTGCGGCCCCGCGATGCCGCCATCCTCTCCACAATCGGAGAGATGCCGCTCACCCCTCCGCTCCTCACACGTCTGCACCCGAGCTCTCCCCTGCTGTGGCGCGACGAGCACACCCTTCAGCTCGGCGATGACGGCGGCCTGCGCATCGATGCGGAGGACCCCTGGGTGGAACCGCTTCTCAGCCGGTTGCGCTCCGGTTTCCGGCGGGGTTCCTTCGACGTGATCGCGCATGCGGCCGGCGCTCCGCGGGAGGCGGCACGCACACTCCTCGCGCGTCTCGACGACGTGCTCCTCGACGATGTCGCTGCGGCACGCCCTGCCTGGGTCGAGAACATCGGGATCGCCGACGGCCGGAGCGAGTACCGGATGCGCGAGACGCTCTCCGACGAAGGCATCGAACTCGTGGACATCGGTCACCGGCCCGGCGTGGCCATCGTGCTCGTGAACGGCGTGTCCGCGGCACTGCAGTTCGCCCGCTACCTGCGCGAGGACGTCGCGCACCTACCGGTAGCGTTCGATCCCGGCCGCGTGACCGTCGGGCCGCTCGTGGTCCCCGGTGTGTCCGCCTGTCTCGCGTGTCGCGACGCCCATGCCCGAGACCTCGACCCGGCCTGGCCACTGCTGCACACGCAGATGATCGGTCGTGATCCCGGCCCGATCCGCGCCGCGCAGGTCGCCGAAGCCGGGCGGCTCGCCGCGCTGCTCCTCGCCGACGACGAAGGTGCGTCCGGGAGGATGGTGCGGATCAGCGCGGACGGTTCCCGCGAGTGGCGTCCGGTGTCGTTTCACGAAGAATGCCGGTGCCGCGGCCCGTGGTCCCCATCTCAGCGAGGAACCGCGACGGAGAGCGTTCCCCCCGACCCGCCGATCTCGACCACGACAGCGCCAGCGTACGGGCGGCGCGCGTGACGCCCACGTAGGCCAGTCGCCGCTCCTCGTCGATCGCCTCGAACGTCGTCGCATACGAGATCGGCAGCGATCCCTCCGCCCATCCGGCGAGGTACACGTGCGGCCACTCCAGCCCCTTGGCGGCATGCAGGGTCGACAGCGTGACGGTGCGCATGGTCGGCTCGTGCTGGTCCTTCGCCCGCGCCATCAGCGCGTCGCTGAAGCTTCGCAGATCCGCCTCGGGCCCCGCCTCCTCCGCGAGCCGGAGGATGGCACGTCGCGCCTCCCATCCGCTGCGCTGCGCTCCCCCTGCCGCCGGCGGCTCCTCTGTGAGACCGAGCTCGCGAAGCACCCGCTCCACCCCGGGGAGGAAGCCCTGCTCGCTGGGAGCCACGGCGGCGGCCCGGAGCGCGAGGATCGCCTGACGAACCTCCGGCATGGCGAAGAAGCGTGTGCCGCCCAGCACCGACGTCGCGATGCCCTCGGCGGCGAGCGCCTGCTGCAGAACCGCGGACTGCGCGTGCGCCCGGTAGAGGACTGCGATCTCCGAGGGGGAGGCACCCGCCTCGATGCGGGCGGAGATCGCCGCAGCGATCCCCGCGGCCTCCTCGCCCTCGGTGTCGTAGGCGGTGATGGTCGGCGCATCCGCGGTGAACTGCTCCCGGGCCGGCACGAGCTCCAACGCGCCGGGGCGGCCGTGCATCAGGGCGTTGGCTGCGGTGAGGATCGGCGGTTGCGAACGATAGTTCGTCTCCAGCCGCACGACCGTCGCGTCCGGGTGGCGGCGCTCGAACTCGAGCAGGAACCGCTGCTCGGCCCCCGCGAACGAATAGATGGTCTGGCTGGCATCACCGACCACGCAGATGTCGTGGCGATCGCCCAGCCAGAGCTCGAGCAGCCGGTTCTGCAACGGCGAGACGTCTTGGAACTCGTCGACCGTGAAGTGCCGGTACTGCTCGTGGACGGATGCGGCGACCCGGGGCTCCGCCTCCAGCATGCCCGCGCAGGCGAGGAGCACGTCTTCGAAGTCGAGCTGACGACGATCGTCCTTCAGCGCTTCGTATCCCCGCATCAGTTCGATGAGCTGGCCCGCATCGACACCGCTGATCGGACGCCCGAGTGCCGCGTACTGGTCGATCGACAGCATCGAGACCTTGCGCCACTCGATCTCGGAGGCGATGTCGCGCAGCGTGGCCGTGCTGGGACGGAGGCGTATCGCGTCGGCGGCTTGCCCCAGCATCCGCACCTTGTTGTCGATGATCGAGGGCGCCGGGGAACCGGCCAGCGTGGGCCAGAAGAAGTTCAGCTGAGCGAGTGCTGTCGCGTGGAAGGTGCGGGCAGCCACACCCTCGACTCCGAGAGCACGCAGGCGACCGCGGAGCTCGCCCGCGGCCTTGGCGGTGAACGTGACGGCCATGACACGCGAAGGCGAATAGGCGCCGGTGTCGACGCCGTGCGCGATGCGATGCGTGATCACCCGTGTCTTTCCGGTCCCGGCACCGGCGAGCACGGCGACGGGTCCCCGCAGCACGGATGCCGCTGCCCGCTGCCGCTCATCGAGGGCATCGAGTGCGCTCACGCGTGGTCCTCGTACCATTCGACGATCAGGGCACGGGCGATGGATGCCGGGCCCGGAAGGCCCACAGGCCCGTCTCCGGCGAGTGCGGAGCCGATCTCCGCGCGCGTGAACCAGCGCACCTCGATGATCTCTTCCCCGTCGGGGCGTGCAGCGGACTCGTCGTCGACCACGGCGCGGAAGCCCACCATGAGCGAGCGCGGGAACGGCCAGGCCTGGGACGAGACGTACCGCAGAGCGGACAGTCGCACGCCCGACTCCTCCTCGATCTCGCGATACGCGGTCGATTCGAGGGACTCCCCGGCCTCGGTGAAGCCCGCGAAGCACGAGAACATCCGTCCGCCCCAGTTCGCGTTGGCGCCGAGCAGGAGGCGCTCGCCGTCCCGACTCTCGACGGCGACGATCACCGCTGGATCCGTGCGCGGGAAATGCTGGCGCCCGCACACGAGGCAGCGCCGCGACCATCCGCCTTGCTGAAGTCGCGTCGCTCCACCGCACGCAGGGCAGAACGGGGCATCGCGCAGCCATCCCGCAAGGGCGATCGCGCCGATCAGGAGCTCGGACTCCTGCCCGTCGAGGCGTCCGCCGAGATCACGGAGGCCGAGCCAGATCTCGTCCGGGGCCGTGTCGAGTGCGTCGTTCTCCGGCGGGGCGGCGGCGAGGAGCAGCACGGTGCCGTCGACATCGCGGCCGAGGAGAGCCCAGGTCGCCTCGACGACCGCATCCGGCGCGACGCGCAGCAGCGCGGAATCGACGACCCGGACACGTCCCTCACGCACGACGATGACGCGGGTCGCCGGGTCGGCGCGCAGACGGTCGAGCACATCCGGCTCCTCGCGGAGTTCGGCTGCACGGTCGAGGGACGGGCGCTGAATGGTCATCGACTCCCTCTTTCACGGGCGTGGCGGAGGCGGGACCGCCCCTGAGCCGACCTACCCTGGGGGCATGGGACGCTCTCCTTTCACTCTAGCCGCGGCAGTGACCGCCGCACTGCCCGGGGCGGAGGTCACGGGTGCCCGCGGTCTGAGCGCGGACGGCGACGGTCGATTCGACTCCGCCATCGCCTCGCTGGCTGACGGCCGTGAACTCGCGATCCGCGTCGCGGACGACGACGAGACGGCGCGCGAACTCGCCGCCGAAGCCCTCGCTCTTCGAGCGCTCACCGACGGCGCCCGCGCCATGCTGCCGTTCCGCGTGCCCGCCTACATCGGGGAGACGCGCATCGGCGAGGGTCGCGCGCTCGTCACCGAGCTCCTCCCCGGCTTCCAGATCGAGGCGGCCCTGGTGCCCGCGGGGCGCGGTGCCGCGCCGTCGATGGGAGCCGCGATCGCCGCCGTGCACGGCCTTCCCACCTCGGTCGTCCGGGGGGCAGGACTCGGAACCCGCACCGCCGAAGAGAGCCGCGCCGAGTTGGAGCGCCTGATCGACACCGCGGCGGCCACCGGGCGCGTGCCGGCACGTCTCACGGTGCGTTGGCGCGATGCCGTCGCCGACGACGACCTCTGGCGCTTCGAGTCCACCGTGGTCCTCGGAGGCGTGCAGTCGACCTCGTTCCTGTTCGACGACGATCCGGAGCGCGGGCCCGAAGTGGTCGGCCTCGTCGGTTGGCATGGGCTCGCGGTGGGAGACCCGGCGGTCGACCTCTCCTGGCTCTCCGCAGCTCCCGATGCGTCAGACGACGTCCACGCCGCGTATGCCCGCGCCGTCGACCGTGCCCCCGATCCCGGCCTCGAGGTGCGAGCCCGCCTGCTCGCCGAACTCGAGTTCGCACGCTGGCTCGTGCACGGCGACTCCATGCATCGGCCGGACATCGTCGACGATGCCGCCGCACTGCTCGATGCTCTCGCCGAGGGCCTGCGAACGGACGACCTCAGCATCATCGATGCCCGCGCTGCCGGCGTCGACTCCGCCATGGACGCGCTCGACCGCGTGCCCCGGGATGCCGTCGCCGAGGTCGACACCTCCATGCACACCGATGCCTACAACCCCGAAGAACTGTGGATCGAAGTCTCGGAGGAGGCGGAGTCGTCGCCGCAGGACACGGAGTCACTGGAACCGGTGCGCACCATCGACACCGGACGCACGACCGACCGGGACCAGGACGACAGCGCTCACCGCACCGGGATGCTCAGTGTCGAGACCGAGGATCTCTCCGAGGCTCGGAGCATCTTCGCGGGTACCCGTGGTTCCGAGCCCCGTGAACAGACACGTCCTTCCGCATCGGACGCTGCGGCCGAGTACGACGAGTCCGACTCGGACGAAGCTCAGCGTGCGGCGCGGGCAGCGCTCCAGCGCTGGAAGAGCTCTTCCTCCGAGTAGACACGGTCGCCACGGATGATCAGGTCGTCCGCGACGTAGTACAGCGCGACGTCGATCTCCTCCAGAGGCACGTCGAAGCGCCGATGGTACGCCAGACGGTAGAGCGCCAGCTGCAGCATCCGCTCCTCGCGCTCGTCTGCCGTTCGCGGAGCCTTCCCGGTCTTCCAATCCACGATCTCGATGCGTCCACCACGGTCGGCACGTCGGTAGACGGCGTCGAGCTTGCAGATGACGATGTGCGATCCTGCCACCTCCGACGAGGGAAGTCCGGCGCCGAGGGCGAAGTCGATCTCGATCTCGACGGCGATCGGCTGCAGTCCTCCCCATTCGCTGCGCTCGAAGGTCGCCTGCAGAGCGGCGAGATCGGCGGCATCTGCGGTCGCTGCCGCCCCCTCCTGCGTCTCCACCGTCGCCTGCGCGGGTTCCGACGCGATCTCATCCTCGTCGAGCTCCCAGAGGGCCTCATCCGGGCGGCTGCCGACACCGACCAGCTCCGAACGCTGTTCCACCCAGGCGTGGAACAGCGTGCCGAGCC
>NZ_DFQP01000008.1:0-39182 GCF_002377845.1 Microbacterium sp. UBA3486 | reverse complement strand
GGTGGAACAGCGTGCCGAGCCGGGTCTGCCGGTACGGTCGCTCGGGCATGGGTCTGACGATCGAGGAGAGCGTGCCGGAGAAGTCGGTGACGTAGTCCTTGAATCGCGATGCCGGGACGCGCGTCGGGGCGTCCGCGTCGGTTCCGCGCTGCCGCGCCGCACGCTCGGCCAGCAGGCGGGCGAGCTCCACCGACGGTTCCGCCGTCCCGCTGCGGGCGGCGTCATCCACGGCCGCGGCCGCCGCGGAGACGACCTCTCGTCGTGCCCCCAACGGGTCGAGGGGCCACCGCAACGTCGAACCGGGGCCGTCATAGGGGTTGTCGTCGGGGTCGACCGCCTCGACCTCGTCGAGCCCCTGCACCTCGATGGCCTCGACCAGATAGGGGCTCGGGGTGCGCGGAGACTTCTGTCCTGCCCAATGCGCACCGCTGAGAAGCAGATCGGTGCGCGCGCGGGTGACCGCGACGTACGCCAGACGCCGCTCCTCCTGCTGCTGATAGGTCCGGTAGGCATCCTTGAAGCGTTTGATCGCGCCGCCCCGGGGATTCGCCTTCGTCGCACCACCGGACAGTGAGGCCTGCGCGAGCTTCTGGCGCTTGACGGGGTCGGCCTCGTCACCCATCGCCTCGACCGGATCCCACTCGAATCGGGGCAGCGCGTCGCGGTCACCGCGCAGAGCAAACGGAACAACTCCGAAGCCGAACCAGCCGGAGGTGTCGGAGACCCGGCTGGGAAGCTCGTCGACCACGAGCCGCACCACGGCGACCGCGTCCCATTCCAGCCCCTTCGACCCATGGATCGTCAGCAGTTGCACGACTCCGGCCTCCGGCGGCTCGGGCCGGGGCATGAGCTCGTCGGTGCTCTCGGCCTTGTCGAGCCACGCGAGCAGACTGCCGATGCTCCCCCGCTCGTCCGCCGCGAGGAAGGCTCGTACCTCATCGGCGAAGGCCCGCAGCTGGGTCGCGGCGACACGGGCCGGGCCTCTGGTCTCGTTGGCCGCCAACTCGATGTCCAGCCGCAGTTCGAGCTCGACCAGCCGGATCAGCTCGGGGATCGGCTGGGAGGACGCGCGGCGCAGTCGCTCGAGCATCTCCCCCGCCGCACGCACCCTCGCCCTGCCGTCGGGCGTGATGGACTCGAGGAGCCGATAGTCGTCGCGCACCGCCCGCACTACGTCGACCGCGTCGATGATCGAGACCGCCTCGTCGGCACCCCGCGAGGAACGCAGCCGCGCGCGCACCTCCTCGGGCAACGGAGCCATGGCGGGGTCGCGCTCGGAGAGTGTGCGCCCGAGGTCGTAGAGCGCCGCCATGTCGGCAACGCCGACACCGAAACGAGGACCCGTGAGAAGGCGGATGAGCGCCGACCCCGCGGTGGGGTCGTGCACCACGCGCAGCGTCGACACGACGTCGACCACCTCCGGCGTCGCCAGCAGACCGCCGAGGCCGAGGATGCGGTGCGGGATGCCACGCGCCGCGAGCGCGGCGGCGAACGTCTGCATGTGGCGTTTCGAACGGAACAGGATAGCTCCGGTGTGCGGCTTCGCGCCCGGGGACTCACCGGCGCTGCGGGCGTCATGCGCGGCACGGCGCTCGGCGAACCATTCCGCCACGGCGGATGCCTCTTCGTCGACCGTGAGCGGGTACTCGATGGTCACGGTGCCTTCCCCGGCGCCGGGGCGCGGTTCGAGCGGCGGCACGTCGAGCCCCGGGCGTTGCAGGGGTTCGAGCACGCGGTTCGCGATCCCGAGGATGCCTCGATCGTTGCGCCAGCTGGTCATGAGGCTGTAGGTCTGCGCCGCTGCGGTGCTCGAGAACGTGCGGGAGAAGGCGTAGAGGTTGTCGGCGCTCGCACCTCGCCAACCGTAGATCGACTGATGCGGGTCGCCCACGGCCATCACCGCGGAGTCGCGGAACAGCTCGGCGAGGAAGCGGGTCTGGATGACCGACGTGTCCTGGTACTCGTCGAGCAGCACGACACGGTGCTGCTCGCGCAGTTCGGCCCGTACGTCGGGAGCCGATTCGACGATGTCGTAGGCCCCGCCCACCTGGTCGGCGAAGTCGAGCACGCCTCGGCGCTGTTTCTCGGCGATGTAGTCGCGCACGAGGCGGGTCAGCGTCGGCAGACTGAGCAGGTTCACCGCCGCCTTCTCGACGTCGGCGTTGCCCCGATAGGGCTCGAACGCGAGTGCCTGATCGCGGGCGATGTCCTCGGCGAGATCGAGGTCGACGCGGTGGTCGAGGGCATCGCCGGCGAGCCTCTGCACAGCGTCGATGACCGTGCCGAGCGCGAAATCGATGCTCTCCAGCTCGGGGAGGTCGCTGCGGAGCACCACTTCGCGCGCCAGCATCCAGGAGGCGGCCTGGCTGAGCATCGCCACGTCGGGGTCCCGTCCGATGCGCGCCGCGTGCTCACGGACGATGCCGTCGGCGAAGGCGTTGTAGGTCGAGACGCGCGGCCGGATCATCAGGTCTTCCGCAGCACGAGGGGTCACCGGATCCCATCCCGTTCCGCGCTGCGCAGCGAGTTCGTCGAGCACGTGCGCGCGCACCAGCTCACGCTGTCGGTCCGGCACGGCCTCGTCGACCCTCCGAAGCGACCCGTCCGCCACGATCTCGGGCAGATGCGGGAGGAGCCCCCGGCGTCCGTACTCGTCGATGACCGCGAGCCGATGGGCGATCCGTTCCGCGAGCTCTCCTGCGGCTTTGCGCGTGAAGGTGAGGCCGAGGATCTCGTCGCGGCGGACGTGCCCGTTGGCCACGAGCCAGACCACCCGCCCCGACATCGTCTCGGTCTTACCGCTTCCTGCTCCGGCGACGACGAGGGCAGGCTCCGGCGGCGCTTCGATCACCCGCTGCTGTGCGGGTGTCGGCGATGGTTGCCCCAGCGCAGCCGCGATGTCGGTGGCGGAGATGCCCGCACCGCCGCTCCACCCTGCTCCGCTCCGCTCCGGCCCGCTCACGCCCGTCATGAGCTCACCGCCGGCACCGTATGGATGCGGCAGGGGTGCACCCGGCGCTGCGTGTCCGCACAGTGCGACTCGACCTGCGCGGTGAAGCTCGATGCCGACATACCGCGAGCCGCATCCGACACGCGCTTCAGGAACGCCGTTCGCGACTCATCGTCGAGCGTGTGCTGATGGGCGATGCGGTAGTCGCTCTTGGCGAGTGTCTTGGAGACGATCACGAGTCGAGCGCCGGCCAGCGACGACGACGGCGCCCCCTCGATCAGTCCCTGCTGGACCGCCACCTGATAGGCGGCCAGTTGCGCGTGCTCGATCACACCGGAGTCGGATTCGGGATCGTTCTTCCCTGTCTTCAGATCGACCACGACCGTCGGGCCGTCAGGCCCCCCCGACATCGGCTCCCAGCCGCGGCCTCGAGCTGCCGGATGCTCGCCGGCGCCCGGCGGGTAGGCTTCCACACGGTCGATGTAGCCGTGGATGATCGCCCTATTCGCCCGGTCCTCCCCCACCGCGTGCACCGTCGGCGCGATCTCCTCGTCGGTCGCGGGAGCCACGTCGACGGCGAAGCGGAACTCGACCTCACTGCCGATGACGCGCCCTCCCTCCCGGCGCACGTCGCCCAAGTAGGTGTGCAGCCGTTCGACGAGCAGATCGGCACGACGTCGTTCCTTGCGTCCGATCCATTCGGTCTCGAAATCGAGCTCCGGCCAGTGCTCGGCCACGATCTCCCGCATCCGCTCGAGATCTCCTTCGGGTACCCGCTCCATCGCCTCGTGCACGATCGTGCCGATGCCGGCGGTCGGCGGCATCACGGTGTCGCCGCCGAGCGCCGAGACGACCCAGTTGAGGCCGCATTCCTCGTAGGACTCCATCTTCGAGGGCGATACCCGGGCTCCGGTGACGGCGAGATCGCGCAGCGGCGCCTGCGTCGATGGCGGGGTGATCCCGTACCACTCCGCCGGGTCGGCTCCAGGGACGCCTTCGCGAGCGAGGACGGCGAGCTGTGCCGCGGCGGCACGGCGCACGGGCTCGGCGACCGTCGTCGTGAGCATGCGTCGGTGCCGCGCGACGAGTCCGCGCAGGGTGAGTGGGTGCTCCGCCGAGGCATGCCGCTCGGGTGGTTCCGGCGCAGGCAGGAAGCCGAAGAACGGGCTGGGCGTGAGGTCGTCGTCGTCCACCGCCGTGATCAGGAGACGACCGCGTGCACGCGACACAGCGCGCACGAAGAGCCGGAGCTCGTCGTGCAGTGCCGCACGTCGGCGGTCGAGGACCCCTGGAGCCTCGATGGAGATCCCCGTGCGGGCGGCCTGGATCGCATCCGGCAGACGCCAGGTCTGCAGCAGACCGCCACGCAGCCGCACGTTGGGCCAGATGCCGTCCTGCACGCCGGCGACCACGACCGCGTCGAACTCCGTGCCGAGGGCGGTGGCGGGGGTCAGCAGCGTGACCTTTCCCGGCCGGTCGGGAGTCGACAGCGAATCCTCCGGAACCTCGCTGTCGAGGATGTCGCGCACGAAGACCTCGGGCCTCTCGTTCGGCGTGCGCTCGACGAAGCGCTTCGCGGCGTCGAACAGAGAGACCAGCGCATCGAGCGAACGAGCCGTCTCCGCTCCCGTCGGCAGCAGCGAGATCTCGCGCCAGGCGACCTGCAGCCGCCGGCCGTCGACGGCCCGAGCCTGGTCCCAGACCCGCCACAGCAGGTCGTGGATCGTCTCCCCCGCCGCCGCGCCGCGGGAGAGCGCTTCGATCGTCTCGGCGAACCGTTCGGCCGTGCGCGATTCCGGAGCGTCGATCAGCGTGAGGTGCGCAGGATTCGCCATCGCGCGGCGCAGCAGTTCGCGTGCAGGCGTCGATCCTCCCTGCTCGAGTTCGACGTGTCGGAGGCGCGCACGCAGTCGCCGCAGCCCGATCGCGTCCATCCCTCCGAAGGGGGTGCGCAGCGCCTCCTCGAGTGCGGGTGACGTGCGCTCTTCGACCGGAGTGAGCGCCAGACGCACGATGCCGACGATGTCGCGTACGATCCCTTCGCTGCCGAGCGGGCGCTGCACACCGGCGGCTCGTGTCGGGATCTCCCTGGCGGCGAGTTCGGTCTCGAGTGCGGTGACCTGCCGGGTGTCGTGGGCGATGACCGCCATCCGGTCCCAGCGGACGCCGTCGGAGAGGTGCCACTCGCGCATGACGCCGGCGATGCGATCGAGCTCCTCGTAGGGGGAAGGAGCAACGAACGTCGCGACTCCGGCTTCGACCTCTTCGGCCGTCACCGGCACCGGAGCGCGCCGGTGCTCGACCCGTCCGGACACGCCGATCGCCTGCGTCACGGTGCGGGTGAGCGCCGTGAGCGCCGGACGCTGGCGGTGCGGCCCGTCGAGCACGTGCACGTCTCCCAGCACGCCGGCGAGCTGCGCGAACAGCTCGGGGCTGGCGCCACGGAACGACCCGGATGAAATGTCGGGATCGCCGAAGGCGTGCACGGCGATCCCGCGGCTGCGCAAGGCCGTCACGACGGCGATCCCGCCGCGGGTGAGCTCCTGCGCGTCGTCGATGAGCACGACGCGCAAGGGAGCGAGCGGGCCGAGGGTGTTCGTGTCTGCCGTATGCAGGATGGTGCTCGCCTCGCTGAGCAGATCAGCGGCGTCGCGGTGCGCCGAGCGGAGCGCGTCGAGGACCATGCGGTACTCGACGAGGAACTCCGCCGTCGCCACCCACACCTCGTTTCCCGAGGCCCGGAGTTCCGCGGCGTCGACGCCGATCTCGGTGCACTCGGCGAGGAAGGCACGCAGCTCGGAGCGGAACCCCTTCGAGGCGCGCACGGAAGGGCTCAGCGCGTCGGGCCACCGGATGCGCCCGTCCTCCGCATCTCCGGCGAGCAGTTCGGCGATGATGCGGTCCTGATCGGCACCGGTCAGCAGCGCCGGTGGTTCGGCTCCTTCTCGCACCATCGCTCCACGGACGAGCTGGAAGGCGAAGGAACCGAGCGATCTGGCCAACGGTCCCGGCGTCGCCTGACCGATGCGCACGCCGATCCGATCGCGCAGAGCCGTCGCCGCCTGGCGGTTCGGGGTGAGGGCGAGAACCTGTTCGGGGCGCAGCCCCTCGACGTCGAGCAGGTGCACGACACGCTCGATGAGGGTGCGCGTCTTGCCCGTTCCCGGCGCGCCGATGACGACGCCGGATGCCGACGGCTCTGCGGCGATCACAGCGCGCTGAGCGGTATCGGGTGTCATGACCTCCACGCTATCCGGACGTGCGGACATCGCAGCCCGCACCCGCCAGGCACGTCCGGGGTCGCAGCCGTCCGCGCTGTGCGCTCACGGCGAAACCGGGCCCCGCGGCCGATCCTGCCCGGTGCCCGCGGGGTAGAGTTGGCGCAGTCCCCGAACTTCAAGGAGCACGCGTGGAAATCCGCATCGGCATCATCAACACCGGCCGTGAACTGAGCTTCGACACCGGCGCCAGCGCTGAAGAGGTCCGCACCCAGGTCGCCGCGGCGCTCGAGCAGAGCGCGTCGCACGTGAGCTTCGCCGACGTGAAGGGCAACTCCTACATCGTCCCGACCGCGAACCTCGCCTACATCGAGCTGGGCACCGAAGAATCGCGCCGCGTCGGCTTCGTCGCCTGACCGCGCGATGTACATCCTCCTCGCACTCATCGGCGCGTGCGCTCTGGGAATCGCCGCGCACTTCCTGATCCGCGATCGCGAGCTGCGCGGCGTCGCCCTGACCCCGGCGATCGCCACCGCCGTATCGGCGCTCACCTACACGGGCCTGCAGTGGGCCGGTGTAGGCGAGGACAGTATCTGGCTGTGGCTCGCGAGCGTCCTCGGCGCTCCCGTCGTCGCTGCACTGGCGACCGTGGCCATCACAGGGATGCGCAAGCGCTCCGACGCCCAGAGCAGGGCGGCGCTGGGCATCTGACCCGTCGAACTGCGTCGCCTAGGACGCCAGTCCCATCGCGTCCATGCGACGAGCGTGCGCACCCATGAGCTCGGTGTAGACCGGTTCGATGCGCTCCTCGTCGATCTCGAGACGCTCGGGCCGCAGCGCAGAGCGGCAGACGAGGATCGTGTCGCCGACCAGGCGGCGCGCCCACATCGACAGCAGCGAACGCCACTCCTCGTCGCTCTCGATCGTCTCCTGGATGATGGCGACGATCTCGTGTCGAGCGTCGTCCTCGCGGAGGATCTCCGCCACGCGCCGCCCGGTGTCTCCGTAGCTGGACGCCAGCGCGAGATAGAAGTCGTCGAGCATTCCGGCGGTGATGTACACGGCGAGAAGCGTCTCCCGTGGGCGCGCGCCGATGGTCTTTCGACGGAACGCGTCGAGGTTCTCCCGGAACGGGAGCATCAGCTGCGTGGGGTCGTCCCCGTGCTCGGCGATGAGCTCCACGATCCCCCGGTGCTTGGTCAAGGCGGCCCCTGCCGCACGAGACAGCGACTCCTTCTCGGAGAGCGCGGTCGTGGCGCGGATGAGACGCGTCAGCGTCTCGAAGTAGCCCAGTTGCAGATAGGCGGCCTGCCCGAGGAACCGATTGAGTTCGGGGGCGAGTTCGGCGAAGTCGATGCGCGTCGCATCTCCCTGCTCGCCTCTGCCGCGCAGCGCGAGGGTGCGTCGCGGCGCGTCGTCGCGCTGCCAGAACCACTTAACCACGAGGTCGTCCTCCCGAGTCCACCACGACGTTCACAATACTCGTGCCGAACGCTCCTTCCTGGCCGGAGGCGCCCCTCGGGTAGGCTGGGCGTGTCCCCGCCGTCGGAGCGGGGCCCCGCGCCTGTGGCACAAGAGACGGCGTGGATCCGTTAACGTGGCGATCCCGCAGGCTCGCCGGACAGGCAATCTGAATAAAGTGACAACTTTCGCCGATCTCGGCATCGATCAGGACATCGTCGACGCACTCGCCGCCAAGGGCATCGTCGACGCGTTCCCCATCCAGGAGCAGACCATCCCCCTGGGCCTTCCCGGCCAGGACATCATCGGTCAGGCCAAGACGGGAACAGGCAAGACCTTCGGCTTCGGCATCCCCGTCGTCCAGCGCCTCGGCAAGGACCCGGAGCACGGCGTCAAGGCACTCATCGTGGTGCCGACGCGCGAGCTCGCGGTGCAGGTGTACGAGGACATCGACCTGCTCACCAGCAACCGCTCGACCAGCGTCGTCGCCATCTACGGCGGCAAGGCCTACGAGGGCCAGATCGACCAGCTCAAGGCCGGCGCGCAGATCGTGGTCGGCACACCCGGTCGACTGATCGACCTCGCCGGTCAGCGCCTGCTCGACCTCTCGCACGCCACCGAGGTCGTGCTCGACGAGGCCGACAAGATGCTCGACCTCGGCTTCCTCGCCGACATCGAGAAGATCTTCCAGAAAGTCCCGGCCGTCCGTCACACGCAGCTGTTCTCCGCGACGATGCCCGGCCCGATCGTCGCCCTCGCGCGTCGCTTCATGTCGAACCCGATCCACATCCGTGCGAACGACCCCGACGAGGGCCTCACGCAGGCGAACATCAAGCACCTCGTCTACCGTGCGCATTCGATGGACAAGGACGAGGTCATCGCCCGCATCCTGCAGGCCGAGGGTCGCGGAAAGACCGTGATCTTCACCCGCACCAAGCGTGCGGCGCAGCGCCTCGTCGACGAGCTGAGCGACCGCGGCTTCAATGTGGGCGGCGTGCACGGTGACATGGGTCAGGATCAGCGCGAGCGCTCGATGGCCGCCTTCAAGGCGGGCAAGCGCGACGTCCTGGTCGCGACCGACGTGGCCGCCCGAGGCATCGACGTCGATGACGTGACGCACGTCATCAACCACACGATCCCGGATGAGGACAAGACGTACCTGCACCGCGCAGGCCGTACGGGCCGCGCGGGCAAGACCGGCATCGCGGTCACCTTCGTCGACTGGGAAGACCTGCACAAGTGGGCCCTGATCAACCGCGCCCTCGAGTTCGGCCAGCCCGAGCCCATCGAGACCTACTCGTCCAGCCCGCATCTGTACGAGGACCTCAACATCCCCCAGGGCACGAAGGGCCGCCTGGTGTCGGCGCCCAAGACGGAGTCCGTGAAGACCGAGCGCACCCGTCGACCCGAGCGCGCGGCCGACGCCGCCGCCGAGGGGACCGATGAGAGCGGCACCCGCCGCCGTCGTCGCCGTCGCAACAGCACGACTCCGGTCGGTTCGACCTTCACTGAAGGCGCGGCAGACTCGACGTCCGGCGAGGGGCAGTCCGCACCGGCCGCCGATCGCGGTGCCGAGGGCGCGGGCACGCATGACGGTGCGGGCAAGGAGCACCACGACGGCAAGCCGGCTCCGGCACGTCGTCGCCGTCGTCGTCGTGGCGGTTCCGGCGCCGGCGCGGCTCCCGTCACCGGGGCCTGAGCACGTCACCGAGAGGGCGCATCCACCGGGTTCACTCCGGCGTATGCGCCCTCTCGCATGTGCGGAGGCGGAAGCCGAGAGCCGGTTGCGGCGGGTTCACCGACGGTCGCCGACATCCGGCTCCTGTGCGCGTGCCTCGTCGGCCGTGCGCAGCACGGCTGCCGGCACCTGCGGCGGATACACCCAGGCGACCAGTACGACCGAGATGATCATCAGCAGGAACCACGAGCTCAGCTTGCTCAACGAGACCGGCTGCCAGCCTCCGGCCTGATCCGGGTAGGCCCACGCACCCGCCCACGTGCCGATGTTCTCCGCGAGATAGATGAACACCGCGACCCCGCCGAAGACGGCCAGGAGCGGCAGACGGATCGTGCGCCGCCACACCCGCGCGTGCATCACGGTGGGCAGCCAGAGCGCCACGACTCCCGCCATGAGCACCCAGCGGGCATCCCACCACCAGTGGTGGGTGAAGAAGTTGAGGTAGATCGCCGCTGCGAGGACGGCCGTCATCCATCGCCGCGGATACCGCGTGAACCCGAGGTCGAACAGCCGATAGACGCGCACCATGTACGACCCGACCGCCGCATACATGAAACCGCTGAACAGCGGGACACCGCCGATGCGGAGGATCCCGTCCGCGGCATACGCCCACGACCCCACGTCGGTCTTGAAGAGCTCCATGGCGGTGCCGGTGATGTGGAACAGGACGATGACCCACAGCTCACGCCCGCTCTCCAGTCGGAAGACGAGCATCGCCACCTGGATGAGCACAGCGGCGATGGTGAGTGCGTCGTTGCGGGCGAGCACCGCATCGTCGGGGTACCACAGACGCGCGGCGACGATCAGGACCAGCAGCGCCGCCCCGAAGATGCACGCCCACGCCTGCTTGACGACGAACACCGCGAACTCGATCAGGCCGGCGCGGATGCCGTTCGACGGGGCATCGCGGAGGAGGCGATGAGCCCACGCGTCGACGCGTCGCTCGAGGGAAGTCGCTCGCTGCATGCCTCGGACGGTATCGGTCCCGCTCGACAGCTCGCCGGGAGATGACCGCCAGAATGCCGAGGATCAGGGAAAACGCGGGGCGGTGCCCGTGCCGCGTGCTATGAGCCTGGCCACCATCTCGTCAGAGGTGGTGTTCTCGCCGGGACGGTTGGGCTTGCCGTCGCCGTGATAATCGCTCGAGCCCGTGATGATGAGGTCGTGCTTCGCGGCGATCTCTCGCAGCAGCCGCTTGCCTGCCTCCGTGTTCTCGCGATGCTCGATCTCGAACCCGCCGAGGCCTGCATCGACGAGGCGCTCGATGAACGCCACGGGCATCATGCGGTCGCGCCCCGCCGTCACGGGGTGGGCGATGATCGCCACTCCCCCCGCCTCGGTGATCAGACGCACAGCGGTCAGCGGATCGGGCGCGTAATGCGGCTCGTAGTACCCCTCCCGTGGATGCAGGATGCCGTCGAACGCCTCGCTCCGATCCCGCACGATGCCGCGGGCGACGAGGGCGTCGGCGATGTGCGGACGCCCCACCGTCGCGTCGAGTGCCGTCTGCGCCACCACGTCGTCCCACTGCAGGTCGTAATCGCGCCCGATGTTGCGGACGATCCGCTCGGCACGGCCGATCCGATCACCGCGGATGCGATCGGTCTCGGCCCGCAGTGCCTCATCCATTGGATCGAAGAGGTAACCGAGAACATGCACGCTGCGCCACTCGTGCTTCGCGGAGAGCTCCATCCCCGGGATGAAGGTCATCCCCCGTGCGACGGCGGCGTCTCCCGCCTCGCCCCAACCGGTCGAGCGGTCGTGATCGGTCAACGCGAGCGTGCGCACCCCGTGCGCGTGCGCCTGCCGGACGACCTCGGCCGGCGACTCCGTGCCATCGGAATGGTTGGAGTGCAGGTGCAGGTCGGCGGGACCGGCGAATCCGTGGGACGAAGTGGCCATCCTCCGAGCGTACCGAGCGGCGACCTGCGCGGACGCGGAGGCGCACGGAAGCGGATGTCGAGGCAGGGACTTCACAGGCGACGCTCCTAGGCTGGTGGGGATGTTTCGTCTCCTGGGGATCCTCTTCACCGTGCTGCTCGCGATCGCGACGGCGGTCGTGGTGTGGCCGCAGTTCTTCCGTCTCGAGCAGACCTACCCGTTCGCGCAGCTCGTGTCCGCGCGCGGTATCGTGCTCGGCGGTTTCCTCGTCGTAGCGGTGCTCGCGCTCCTGCTGTTGTTCGCCCGTCCGCTCCGCGGATTCGCCGCCTCTGTCCTGATCGTTGCGCTGCTCGGCGCCGGCGCGACCGCGGCGATCGGTGCCGTTCGCGGTTTCGGGGGATCCGCACTCCCGGAGAAGACCGAGGACAGTGTCCGCGTGCTCACCTGGAACACGGCGGGAGAAGCGGTGTCTGCCGAGGCGATCGCCCAGCAGATCCTCGATCAGGGGGCCGACATCGTCGCCCTTCCCGAGACGACCGAGGCCGTCGGCGAGCGCATCGCGATCATGCTCCGCGAGCAGGGACACCCGATGTGGGTGCACCACGTGCAGTTCCGCCCGGATGTGCAGGACGGGCCGCAGTCGTGGCAGACGACCGTGCTGGTCGCCCCGGACCTCGGCGAGTACTCCGTGATCGAGTCGGCGAAGGAC
The DNA here is from genome assembly GCF_002377845.1 of Microbacterium sp. UBA3486. NCBI lineage: Bacteria > Bacillati > Actinomycetota > Actinomycetes > Micrococcales > Microbacteriaceae > Microbacterium > Microbacterium sp. UBA3486. The sequence continues at coordinate 27,225 of NZ_DFQP01000008.1, read as the reverse complement.
GGCACCAGCAACACCGGCTCGGTGCCCAGCGTCGTGCTCATGCCGATCGACGGCTCTGGCCCCACCATCGTCGCCGTGCACGCGGTCGCGCCGCGCATGGAGGAGATGCAGCAGTGGCGCAGCGACCTGCAGTGGATCGCGGATCAGTGCCCCCAGGGCGACTTCATCCTGGCCGGTGACTTCAACGCGACGATCGACCACATGGCCCCTCTCGGAGTCGAGGGCGGAGATATCGGCTACTGCCGCGATGTCGCATCCCGCACCGGCAACGGCCTCACGGGTACCTGGCCGAGCTCTCTCCCTGCCCTCGCCGGCGCCCCGATCGATCATGTGATGGCGTCGCAGAACTGGTCTCCGACGGGGTCGGTCGTGCTGGACGATGCCGGTGGCAGCGACCACCGCGCTCTGGTCGTGCAGCTCGAGCCCGCCGGCTGACTCCCGCACCCGCCCGCCAGGTGACAGACTGGAGGGATGAGCACAGGAGAGCGCGACACGATCGCAGAACCCACCGTCGAAGCGTCTGTCGACAACGGCACCACCAACCGCAAGCAGCCCTTCCCCCAGGGCTTCCTCGACACGATCTCGACCGGTTGGGCCGAGCGCCCGGAGACGCTTCCCGCGCCGCGCGCCCAGGCGTCGTACGCGGCCACGCGTCGCGCCGCCGTCTCCGCGGCCTTCCCCGGCAAGCACCTCGTGATCCCTGCCGGCTCTCTCAAGCAGCGCAGCAACGACACCGACTACGTCTTCCGCGCGCATTCCGCCTTCGCACACCTCACCGGGTGGGCATCGGATGCCGAGCCCGACTCGGTCCTCGTCTTCGCACCGACCGAGACCGGCCACGACGTCACCCTCTTCTTCCGCGAGCGCGCCGACCGCACGACGACGGAGTTCTACGCCGACGCCACGGTCGGAGAGTTCTGGATCGGTCCGCGACCGTCCCTCGCCGGCGTCGCCGCCGACCTCGACATCGCCACCGCCCATCTGGACGACAGGGAAGCCGTCGAGGGCGAGCTGGTGCTCGACGAGGACGAGACCCTCACCCGCTTCGTCTCGGAGCTGCGGCTCATCAAGGACGAGTTCGAGATCGCCGAGATGCGCCGCGCCGTCGAGATCACGGCGAACGGCTTCGACGACATCATCCGCGAGCTTCCTGCCGCGACGGCTCATGCACGCGGCGAGCGCGTCGTGGAAGGCGTCTTCCACCGCCGCGCACGCGAGGACGGCAACGGCGAGGGCTACGACACGATCGCCGCCTCCGGCCCGCACGCCTGCTACCTGCACTGGACGCGCAACGACGGAACCGTGGTTCCCGGTGACCTGATCCTGGTGGATGCGGGTGTGGAGGCCGACAGCCTCTACACCGCCGACATCACGCGCACGCTGCCCGTCTCCGGCACGTTCACCGACGTGCAGCGGCGCGTCTACGAGACGGTGCGCGAGGCCGCCGACGCGGCATTCGCCGCCGCTCGGGTCGGTGTACGCTTCCGTGACGTGCACGGAGCCGCCATGAAGGTCATCGCCGAGCGGACGGCCGAGTGGGGTCTGCTGCCCGTCACCGCCGAAGAGGCTCTGGATGCCGACAAGGGCGGCCAGCACCGTCGGTACATGGTGCATGGCACCTCGCACCACCTCGGCATCGACGTGCACGACTGCGCCCAGGCCCGTCGCGAGATGTACTACGACGGCATCCTCGCACCGGGCATGGTGTTCACGATCGAACCCGGACTCTACTTCCAGATCGACGACCTCACCGTGCCGGCCGAGCTCCGTGGCATCGGCGTGCGCATCGAGGACGACATCGTGATGACCGACGACGGCCCCGTGAACCTCTCGGCCGGCATCCCCCGCACGGCCGACGAGGTCGAGGCGTGGATGGCGCGACTGCAGAGCTGACACCGACGGATGCATGAGGGCGAGCTCGCACTCGAGACCGAGGTCGCGGCGCACCTGATCGCGCGCCGCTTCCCCGAGCTCGGTGGCGAGACCCTGCGACCGGTCCCCATGACGGGCACTGTGAACAGGATCATCCGGGTGGGCGACGGACTCGTCGCCCGCTTCCCCCTCCTCGGGGCAGCGGCGCACGAGCTCGTCCGCGAGGCCGCAGCACTCGAGGAGTTCGCGGCGTCGAGTCCGTTCCCCGCGCCGCGCTCCTACGGCACCGCCTCCGCGTCGGAGGAGTTCGACTCGGCCTGGGCTGTGCGGACGTGGATCGAGGGTGACCCGGCGGATCCTGTGCTCTCCTCCACGTCCGAGACGCTCGCGCACGACCTGGTCGCCCTCATCCGGGCGCTGCGCACCGTCGACGTGCGCGACCGTGTGTTCGACGGCAGGGGCCGGGGCGGAGTCCTCGGCGACCACGACGAATGGGTCGCGACGTGCCTGAGGCGGAGTGCGCATCTCTTCGATGCGGCCCGCGCAGGGCGGCTCTGGTCGGTGCTGCGCGAGCTCCCGTCCGCCAGCGCTCCGGTGATGAGCCACCGGGACCTCACGCCGTTCAATCTCCTCGTCGCGGAGCACGAGGGCGATACCCGCCTGGCCGGTGTGCTCGACGGCGGAGACTTCGGTCCCGCGGATCCCGCACTCGACCTGGTCGCCGCCTGGCACCTCTTCGACGCGCCGGGACGACACCTGCTCCGCGAAGGCCTGGCTGTCGACGACCTCGAGTGGCGGCGCGGCGCGGGATGGGCGCTGCAGCAGGCGCTCGGGCTCGGATGGTATTACGCGGAATCGAACCCGCGGATGAGCGCACTGGGAATCTCGACCGTGGGGCGCGTGCTCGCGGACGAGGAGCTGTCGAGGCTCATCGGCTGAGGGGGCGTCCGACCGAGCCCCCTCGCTCCTCGGCGCCGCCGAGGGCGAACTCCGCCACGATCGGGGCGAGTGCGGCCCCGATCTCCGCGGCGGGGCGTTTGCGGCCCTTCACCTCGAAGGTGTGTCCCCCTCCGTCGATCCAGACGACGCGCGCATCCCGACAGGTCGCGATCGCCTCCTCGAACTGCGAGATCGGCTGGATGAAGGGATCGTTCGTCCCCTCCACGAACAGCTGCGGGACCGTAATCCCCGGCAGATGCTCGACCCGTGGCTTCTCCGGACGTCCGGGCGGATGCAACGGGTACCCGAGGTAGACGAGACCGTCGACACGCATGCCCTCGGCGACCGCCATCGACGCCATGCGTCCGCCGTACGATTTGCCCGTCGCCCACAGGGTCGCCGAGGGATCGGACTCGCGTGCGAAGGCCGCGACGGCGTTCCATGTGGCGATCGCATGCGCGGCGGGTCCCGGCATCCGTCGCCCCTGCTCCACATACGGGAAGTTGAAGCGGAGGGTCGAGAAGCCCGTCGCGCTCAGCGCATCGACGTAGCCGGTGAGGAACGGATGGTCCTTGCCGGTCCCTGCACCGTGGGCCACGATCACCGTCGCCCCGTTGTCACCGGCTGTCCAGTCGGCGGACACGGCGGTGAGTCCCGCCGGGAGCGCGACCTGGATCTCGACCATCAGACGGAGAGCGTGGAGGTCGCCGTCATGCCCGTTCGCCCTGGATGCCGTCAGTGCCGGGAGCAGCGTCCGGCTCGACCGGGGTCACGGTCGACGGAGCGGCGGTCCCCGCCGATGCGGACCCGGGCTCGGGCGTCGTCTCGGGTTCGGGGTCGGCGACCGGCGGTGCGACGGGGTCGGCCGGGCGCGGCGGGATCACGGGATCCCCGGGTGCCGGGGCGGGCTCAGGCGAGGTCGCGCCGGGCGTGATCCGCTCGCCGTAGCGCGGCGGCTCGTCGAGGTTGACTGGCGGTCGCACGGGCGCCACTTTGTTCGCGCCGAGGACCTGCCGGGCCTTGCCCAGCGACGAGGACAGCACGGTGACCTCGTAGTGATCGGCCGCGAACTGCGTGACGCTGGCGAAGTCGCGCCGGCGACGGACGATCGCGTAGGTGACCAGGCTGAGGATCATCCCGACCGCGACACCGATGAGGACGAAGCCGAGGAAGAGCTGGATCGGCACCTCCGGGTTGCCGAGCACGAGGATGGCGGCGAGGAAGAGCCCGATCAACACACCGTTGATCGCCCCGGAGCGCGCGGCGGCGGCGTAGCCGAGCTTGCCGGTCACGCGTTCGACCGTGCGCACGCTCTGACCGACGATGGCGATGTCGCGCGCCGGCACCTCCCCCGCGATCAGCTTCGAGACCGTCTTCTGCGCGCTCTCGTAGTCGCGCATCGACGCGACGATCTCGCCGGTGTCTGTGCCGCTCGCGGGCCGGTTCAGCATGCTCATCCGGCTATTCTTCCACGCGTGCCGTCGGACGGCCCGAGGCACGGCCGACCCGCCGGAGACGCGAGCCGCCGACTACGCTGGAGAAGTGAGCACACAACGGGTTTTCGCCGCGCGCCTTGCCGGGTGCGCCGTCTTCGATCCCGTCGGCGACCGGCTCGGCAAGGTCCGAGATGTCGTCGTCGTGTATCGAAGTACCGCGGCGCCCCGCGTCATCGGTCTGGTCGTGGAGATCCCGGGACGACGCCACGTGTTCCTCTCGATCGGACGCGTCACCTCGATCCGTTCCGGCCAGGTCATCACCACGGGCCTGATCAACGTGCGGCGGTTCTCCCCGCGCGCCGGCGAGGTGCGCGTGCTCGCCGAGATGCTGGGACGACGCGTGAGCTTCGTCGATGGCAGCGGTACCGCGGTCATCGAGGACATCGCGATCGAACCGAACCGTCTCGGCGAATGGGCGATCAGCCAGCTCTTCCTCCGCCGACCGAAGACCAGTGCCTCCCCGTTCGCGAAGGGTCCGACGACGTTCGCGGCATGGAGCGAGGTCGCCGAGCAACGAGCTCCCGGTGAGTCGCAGTCGGCTGAGCAGCTCGTCGCCTCGTACTCCGAGCTGCACGCCGCCGATCTCGCCAACACGCTTCTCGACCTTCCGCAGCAGCGCATGATCGAGGTGGCCGAAGAGCTGTCGGACGACCGCCTCGCCGACGCCCTCGAGGAGATGCCCGAAGACGAACAGGTGCACATCCTCGACCGTCTGGGAGACGAACGTGCCGCCGACATCCTCGACCAGATGGAACCGGACGACGCGGCCGACCTGCTCGCCCAGCTGGCGCCTGACCGTCTGGAGCAGCTCCTGGAGCTCATGGAGCCGGAAGAAGCCGAAGACGTCAGGATGCTGCTGCGCTACGGCCCGGACACCGCCGGCGGTCTGATGACGCCTGAGCCGATCATCCTCTCGGCCGACGCCACCGTCGCCGAGGCGCTCGCGCTGATCCGCCGCCACGAGCTGCACCCCGCGCTGGCCGCCGCGGTGTTCGTCACCCTCCCGCCGTTCGAGACTCCGACCGGGCGCCTGCTCGGGCTCGTGCACTTCCAGCGGATGCTGCGCTATCCGCCGCATGAGCGGCTCGGCGCGATCCTCGACGACAGCCTCGAGCCCGTGCCCGTCACCGCTTCCGCCGCCGAGGTGGCACGGCTGCTGGCGAGCTACGACCTCGTCTCGCTCCCCGTGATCGATGCGGCGCACCGCCTCGTCGGAGCGATCAGCATCGACGACGTCCTCGACTACCTCCTTCCGGACGACTGGCGTTCGCATGACAGCGAGGACACCTCCCCCGCTGCGAGCACCGTCCCTGGATCCACCCCCGCCGCCCCGACGAAGGAGACGCGCTGATGCCCCGCTCTCCGCGCCTCGATGCGCCGGGCCGCACCACGACACGGCCCCGGGCGACGTCTCGCGACCGCTTCGGACGCTTCACGGAGTGGGTGGCTCGCGCGATGGGGACCCCCGCGTTCCTGCTGATCCTCAGCCTGTTCTGTGTGGTCTGGATCGTCTGGAACACGCTGATGCCCGACGAGCTGCGCTTCGACGACGCCGCTCTCGGCTTCACGGCACTGACCCTGATGCTCTCTCTGCAGGCCTCATACGCCGCACCGCTCATCCTGCTCGCGCAGAATCGTCAGGACGACCGCGACCGGGTTCAGATCGAGCAGGACCGGCAGCGTGCGGAGCGCAACCTGGCCGACACCGAGTACCTGGCCCGCGAGATCGTGGCTCTGCGCATGTCGCTCGAAGAGCGCAATTCGCAGGTCGTCACGCGCGACGTGCTGCGCCAGGAGCTCAAAGCCCTTCTCGCCGAGCTCGAAGACGTGCCGGAGAAGCCCCGATCCGGCGCCGCGTCGTGACCGCGGCGGAGCGTGTCCGCGCGGCTGTCGCCGCGGTGACGGATCCCGAGCTCCGTCGACCCATCGGGGATCTCGACATGGTCCGGGACATCTCCGTCGACGGCGGTCGAGCCCGCGTCGGCATCGTCCTCACGATCGTCGGCTGTCCAGCGGCGGCGCGGATCGAGTCGGACGTCCGCGATGCCGCGGCGTCCGTTCCGGGCATCGCGGAGGTGGACGTCGAGGTCGGTGTGATGACGCCGGCAGAACGCAAGGCTCTCACCGAGAAACTCCGCGCCGGGAGGCCCGCACGCCACATGCCGTTCGGGCCCGATTCCCTCACCCGTGTGATCCTCGTCTCCAGCGGCAAGGGGGGTGTGGGCAAGTCCACCGTCACCGCGAACCTTGCCGTCGCACTCGCCGCGCAGGGTCTGTCCGTCGGTCTCGTCGACGCCGACGTGCACGGGTTCTCGATCCCCGGGCTCCTCGGCATCCCTGCGGGCACGCAGCCGACGCGCATCGACGACCTGATGCTCCCCCCGGTCGCGCACGGCGTGAAGACGATCTCGATCGGGATGTTCCTCCGCGACGGCGAATCGGTGGTGGCGTGGCGTGGGCCGATGTTGCACCGCACGGTCTCGCAGTTCCTCACCGACGTCTTCTTCGGCGACCTCGACGTCCTCCTCATCGACATGCCACCGGGGACGGGCGACATCGCGATCTCGATCGGCCAGCTCCTCCCCCATGCGGAAGTGCTCGTCGTGACCACCCCGCAGACCGCTGCCGCCGAGGTCGCGATCCGCAGCGGTCTCGTCGCGCGTCAGACGGGTCAGCGCGTGATCGGCGTCATCGAGAACATGGCGGCGTACACGCTGCCCGATGGAACGGTCATCGACATGTTCGGCGCGGGCGGGGGCGCTGCCGTATCGGAGGCTCTCTCCGAACCGGGAGTCCCTGTACCGCTGTTGGCCTCGATCCCCCTCAGCCCCGCTCTGCGCGAGGGCGGAGACGCGGGCGCGCCGATCGTCTCCACCGAGAGCGACGATGTCGCGGCGACGACCATCCGCGACCTCGCGAGCACCCTGGCGCGGCGGGGCAGGGGCCTCTCCGGTCGATCGCTGCCGATGTCGCTCACCTGAACGCGTGGGAAGATGGACCGATGCCTCCCCGCTCTCTGACCGTCGATGAGGGTCTGCTGCGACGAATGGCTCGGGACGCAGCGATCTACTCGCTGACCCGACCCGCAGCCCTCGTCATGTGGGTCGCCCTCGCCGCAGCCCTCGTGCTCAGCATCCTCAACCTTGGCACGCCCGTCCGTCCGGGGGAACAGGGCCCCTTCGGAGCAGGATGGATGCCGGTCATCATCGTCGCACTCGCGGGTTTCGCCGTCGTGATGTCCGTATCGGGCGCGCGAACCGCCGTCCGGATCGCGATGCCCGTCGGAACCGTCGTGTGGGTATCGCTGGAAGAGGACAGCCTGCAGATGGGCAGCGGCCGTCGTCGCTCCGACATCGCCTACCGCACCTTCCAGAGGATGCGAGTGGGCAAGGACGCCGTGCTGTTGAAGCTGCGAGACACCTCGGCCGCGACCGCGATCCCTCGGGGCCTGCTCACGGACGACGACATCGCCACCCTCCGCTCGAAGATCTCCTAGGCGCCGAGCGCGCAGACCCCCTGCGCGCTCGATCGGCGAGCGTTCCCGTCAGGTGGCTTCGGCGTCGAAGGGAGGGCGGTTCGACGCACTGAACTCCTGCGGAACGGCTCGGGTCGCGGGAGCCGTGCTCGCCGCGGCCGCAGCTCCGGCGATCGGCTCCGCGATGGTCTGGGCCGCCTGCAGCGGGGTCGCCGGCTGGGGCTCTTCCATGAGCGCATCGCGGATGATGCGGCGCGGGTCGTACTGGCGCGGGTCGAGCTTGCGCCAGTCGACGTCGTCGATCTCCGGTCCCATCTCCTCGCGCACCCTCGACTTGGTCGCGCGCAGATACTCGCCGGCCTTGCGGACCATGCGCGAGAAGCTCTCCGCGGCTCGCGGGAGACGTTCGGGGCCGATGATCAGAACCGCGATGAGGCCGATCAGCAACAGCTTCTCGAAGGTGAGCCCGAACGTCATCTCTACAGGCTACCGCCGCGCCTGCGGTCCCCGCACTCGCCGACCGAATACTCTGGAGAGGATCACAGTCAGGCAGGGAGAAACAGGCCATGAGCGAGCATGACGCGAACGCGCGTTTCCTGCGCGAGTCCATCGTGGAACCCGACGCCATCAGCCGCGCACGCGCGCATGCGGTCGAACTGGGAGCGATGCCGATCAGCGCCGCCGTGGGTTCGCAGATCGCCGTGCTCGCGGCCGCGACCTCGGCCCGCTCCATCGTCGAGATCGGCACCGGCGCCGGAGTCTCCGGTCTCTGGCTCCTGCGCGGCGCACCCCAAGCGGTCCTCACCTCGATCGACAACGAACCGGAGCACCTCGCCGCGGCGCGACAGGCCTTCTCCGATGCCAAGGTGCCGTCCACCCGAGCCCGCTTCATCACGGGCCGCGCGATCGACGTTCTCCCCCGCATGAACGAGAACTCCTACGACATCGTGCTGGTCGACGCCGACCCCGAGCGTGTCATCGAGTACGTCGAACACGGTCTGCGTCTCGCGCGCACCGGCGGACTCGTGCTCGTGCCCCGCGTGCTCGCCGGCGGTCGCGTCGCCGATCCGGTCCAGCGCGACGAGATCACTTCCGCCTACCGGTCCCTCGTGCAGGAGACGCAGGAATCCTCGGCGGTCCTCGCCACGGTCTCCCCCGCCGGCGAAGGTCTGCTGCAGCTGATCAGTCTCGCCGAACGCGGCTGACCGCGCAGCTCGAGACCGTACGGAAAGGGCGATGGATCCGAGGATCCATCGCCCTTTCGGATCCGCCGACGCGGACCCCAGGTCGATCAGGCTGGTGCCACGACGGCGGCAAGCACGTCGTGAAGCTCCTTGGCCTCGGCGTCGTTCACGGAGACGACCAGGCGGCCGCCGCCTTCGAGTGGAACGCGCACGATGATGAGTCGTCCTTCTTTCACGGCTTCCATAGGTCCGTCTCCGGTCCTCGGCTTCATCGCTGCCATCGTGGCTCCCTTTCCTCCGGTGGTATGGGATGAGTTTATCGGGTGTCACCGGGACCTGGAGGTCACGGAGCAACAATTGGGTCGAGCTTCACCCTCACGGCACCTGCCAGAACGTGCTTCCGAGCGCATACACGTGGTAGATCCAGAACCATTGCCCGAGGAGACATGCGGCCAGCACGCCGACACGCCAGAGCCGTGATCGCGGCACCGCGACCGCTCCCCAGAGCGGGCTCAGGGGGAGAAGCAGGCGGAACGTGCTCGATTGCGGGAAGAACACCGCGAGCAGATACAGCAGGTAGCTCGCACTCCACAGACGGATGTCGGCGCCCAGAGCGCGCACCTGCGAAGAGAAGAGGAGGGCGGCAGCAGCGCCGACGACCGACAGCACCAGCACGATCGGCCCCCACCACTGCGGCATCCCCCAGAGGGAGAACCAGAACTGCGATGCCTGGATCCACCCTTCGAACGGGATGAAACCCTCGACTCCGCCGGTGATCCAGTGCTGGCGCCACGCGAGCTCGGTCGCGAGATACGCACCGGGATCCCCCGTCGCGATGCCGGCGATCACCTGCCAGGCGAAACCGGACAGAGTCGCGAGCGCGCCGAGCGCGAGGATGTGTGCGATCTCGCGCCCGGTGAGCGGATCCTGCCGACGTCGTATCCACCGCAGCAGTCCGTGCAGCCCGAGGAACAGGGCGAAGGCCAGGACACCGGGTCGTGTGAAGGCCATCACGGGGATGAGGATGTACAGCCAGGCATAGGTGCGCCGCGTCGTCGCATCGAGGGCGAGGAACAGCAGCAGCAGGAACAGCGTCTCGGCGTACCCCACCTGGAACATCGCCGCGATCGGTCCCGCCGCGAAGAACACGACGGCCCACGTCGCCGCGGAGTTGCCGATGCGATCACGAAGCAGGCGGTGAAGCGCGAGACAGGCCAGGTACCCGGCGACGAGCGAGAGCAGGAGCGCACCGGCACCCCAGGACCCGAGCAGTACGCCGATCCCCTTGGCCGCATATGCGAACACCGGCATGAACGCCCAGGCGTTCTCGGCGACGTCACCCGAGTCGGTGAGCGGAAGATCCGTCGGGTAGCCGTTCTCGGCGACCAACCAGTACCATTGCGCGTCCCAGCCGAGCACGAAATCGATGAGCCCCGCCTCCGCGCCGAACCGCGAGGACGAGGTCGACAGTGAGGCGGCGATGACCAGGAACACCGTCGTGACGACCCGGGCTCCGAGGTAGACGACGGCCACGCGCACGGCGACCGGCGCCTTCGCCCAGCGGCGCGTTGCGCTCAGTGCGAGGTGAGCCATGCGCGCAGGCCCCGCTCCACGGCGTCGATCTGCGCGAGGGGTACACGCTCCTCATCGTGGTGGGCGAGGTGCGGGTCGCCGGGCCCGTAGTTCACAGCCGGGATCCCGAGCGCGGAGAATCGCGCGACGTCGGTCCACCCGTACTTCGGGCGCGGCTCGGCGCCGACCGCCGCCACGAACTGCTTCGCGATCTCGGCGTCGAGGCCGGGACGAGCCCCCTCGGCGGCATCCGTGATCTCGACGTCGAAGCCGGCGAGGACTCCGCGGAGGTGAGCCTCGGCATCGGCCGCAGACTTGCTCGGCGCGAACCGGTAGTTGACCTCCACCTCGCAGGCGTCGGGGATGACGTTCCCCGCGACGCCGCCCGCGATGCGCACGGCGCTCAAGCTCTCGCGGTACAGCAGCCCCTCGACCAGCACCTCCTTGGCGCGGTACTCCGCCAGACGCGTGAGGACGGGCGCCGCGCGGTGGATCGCGTTCTCGCCGATCCAGGCACGCGCGCTGTGAGCACGCACGCCGGTGGTGCGCACGATCGCACGGAGCGTTCCGTTGCAACCGCCTTCCACCTCACCGTTGGACGGCTCGCCGAGGATCGCGAAGTCCGCCTCGAACAGGTCGGGACGCACGGCGGCGAGCAGACCGAGACCGTTCTTCGACGCCTCGATCTCCTCGTTGTCGTACCACATCCACGTGATGTCGATCGCGGGGTCGGTCAGCTCGGCCGCGAGCTTGAGCTGCACGGCGGTGCCCGCTTTCATGTCGACGGTGCCGCGACCCCAGAGATGGGGGACTCCTTCGATCTCGATGTCGCGCGTGGGCAGGTTCGCATTGATCGGCACGGTGTCGATGTGACCGGCGATGGCGACGCGCTGTGCCCGGCCGCGGTCGGTGCGGGCGACGATCGTGTTCCCGTGGCGGAAGACCTCCAGATGGTCGAGCGGGGACACTGCGGCCTCGATCGCATCGGCGAGTGTCTTCTCGTCGCCGGAGACGCTCGGGATGTCGCAGATCGCACGGGTGAGGTCGACGGAGGACGCGGTCAGATCGAGCACCATGGGTCCAGCCTACTTACCCCGTCATGAGTGCGGTCGTCGCCCCGGGAGCGCGATAGCGTGGAGGGATGAGCGACGCACGCACCGTATGGGGTATCGGCCTGACCACCATCGCCGGGGACGGCACGGTTCTCGACGCCTGGTACCCCGAGGTGCACACCGGTGCGGTCACGACCGACGAGGTGGCTGTCGCTGCGCTCGAACCCCTCGCGGGGAGCGACGAACGACGCGACGTCACGATCGAGGTGGTGCAGCTGCAGATCGACCTCGACACGGCACCGGCCTCCACCGCCGACGCCTATCTGCGCCTGCATGCCCTGTCGCATCTCGTCGTGCGCCCGAACGAGCTGAACCTCGACGGCATCTTCGGACACCTTCCGAATGTCGCCTGGACCAACGCCGGGCCCGTCCTCCCCGCTGACGCCGCCCGCCTGCGCCCGCAGCTCCAGCGCGCGGGCATCCAGGTGCAGGGGCTCGACAAGTTCCCCCGCCTGACCGACTATGTGCAGCCGGCGGGCGTCCGCATCGCCGATGCCTCCCGCGTGCGCCTGGGGGCGTACCTCTCCCCCGGCACGACCGTCATGCACGAGGGATTCGTCAACTTCAATGCCGGCACACTCGGCGCATCGATGGTCGAGGGCCGCATCTCGCAGGGTGTGGTCGTCGGAGACGGCAGCGACATCGGCGGAGGGTCCTCCATCATGGGCACCCTCTCGGGTGGCGGAACGCATCGGGTGTCGATCGGCGCCCGCACCCTGCTCGGCGCGAATGCGGGCATCGGCATCTCGCTCGGTGACGACTGTGTCGTCGAAGCGGGGCTCTACGTCACCGCAGGCACCAAGATCGTCCTCGTCGACGGACCCGTGACCGCCGACGGCGGGCGCAAGACCGTCAAGGGTGCGGAGCTCTCCGGTCAGGACGGCCTGCTCTTCCGCCGCAACTCGCTCAGCGGTGCGGTGGAAGCCGTCCGTCGCGCCGGTGTCGGAGTGACCCTGAACGAGGCTCTGCACGCCTGAGAGCAGCCTTCCGGCCCGTCTCCGCGGAGCCGACGACCCGCGCGGGAGGCGACATGCAGCCGACGGCATGCGCGCACTGGTAGACTGACATCGTTGCGCGTACCGCCGGTCCCGCAACATCGTCGTCGTCACGGGGTCTCCGAGGACCGAAGCGAGCGGAACTGCTCCCACCACCAGCATGAGCTGGCCTTTCGAACGGCGAACCGATGCGCAATTCCTGCGCCGTCGCCCACCTCACCCCCTATCTCGCGCCGTTCACTCGTGCGCTGACGGAGTTTCTGCATGTCTACTTTCCTTGAACTCGGTGTTCCTGCCGAGCTCGCCGCCGTTCTCGCCGATTCCGGCAAGACCGAGGCATTCGCCATCCAGCGCGACACCCTTCCCGATTCCCTCGCCGGACGCGACCTCCTGGGCCGCGGACGCACGGGCAGCGGCAAGACCATCGCCTTCGCCCTGCCGCTCGTCGCACGCCTCGCCGCCTCGGGCGGTCAGCGTCGCGCCGGCCTTCCGCGCGGACTCGTCCTCGCGCCCACCCGTGAACTCGCGACCCAGATCGCCGCGACCATCGCGCCTCTCGCGGAGGCCGCAGGCCTGCGCGTCACGACCGTCTTCGGCGGGGTCAGCCAGCGCCCGCAGGAGCAGGCGCTTCGCGGCGGCGTCGACATCGTCGTGGCCTGCCCCGGTCGACTCGAAGACCTCATGAAGCAGCAGGTCGTGCGCCTGAGTGCGATCGAGGTCACCGTGCTCGACGAGGCCGACCACATGGCCGACCTCGGCTTCCTCCCCGGCGTCACCCGCATCCTCACGGCCACGCCGGCCGGTGGGCAGCGCCTGCTGTTCAGCGCCACGCTGGACCGCGGCATCGACACCCTCGCCCGCCGCTTCCTCTCGAACGCCGTCAGCCATGAGGTCGACGAGGAGAGCGTGCCCGTCGGAGAGATGACGCACCGCGTGCTGGTCGTCGACTCCACCGACAACAAGACGGCCCTCGTGCGTGAGCTCGCCTCGGGCACCGGTCGTCGTATTCTCTTCACCCGCACCAAGCACCAGGCGAAGAAGCTCGCGAAGCAGCTCACCGCCGCGGGGATCCCCGCGGTCGACCTGCACGGAAACCTCTCGCAGAACGCCCGCGAGCGCAACCTCGGTGCGTTCTCCGCTGCTCCCGAAGACGGTGGAGTGCGCGTGCTCGTCGCCACCGATGTCGCCGCCCGCGGCGTGCACGTCGACAACGTCGATCTCGTCGTCCACGTCGACCCGCCCGTCGAGCACAAGGCGTACCTGCACCGTTCCGGCCGCACCGCCCGCGCCGGGGCTGCCGGCACCGTGGTGACGGTCGTGCTCCCCGAGCAGCGTCGTGACGTCAAGGATCTGCTGCGCAAGGCAGCCATCTCGGCCCCGCTGGAGGATGTCACGGCCGCTGCCGTCACCGCGCTGGTTCCCGAGCGCGCACCTCACGTGCGTCCGGCGCCCGTGCAGGCTCCGCAGCAGCAGCGCCAGTCGTCGAAGCAGCGCCCCGCTGGTGGCGAGAGGAACGGTGCGGCGAACCCGCCGTCGCGTCGCCGTCGTCGCCCCCGCTCCGGCGCATCCGGCAATGGTCAGGGCGGCGGGTACTCCACGCAGAGCAACCAGTCCCGCCAGGGCGGCCGTAGTTCGCAGGGCCGCTGACCCCGGCCGGCAGCACTCACGCAGAAAAGCGCCCCCTCCGTCTCGACGGAGGGGGCGCTTTATGGTCCGGAGCTCAGCGCGTCGGGAAGGACCGCTCGGGCGACCCCGTGTACAGCTGCTGGGGGCGGCCGATCTTGGTCTGGGGGTCGAGCTGCAGCTCACGCCACTGCGCGAGCCAACCGGGCAGGCGCCCGATCGCGAAAAGCACGGTGAACATCCGAGTCGGGAAGCCCATCGCCTTGTAGATGACGCCGGTGTAGAAATCGACGTTCGGGTACAGGCGACGCTCGCGGAAGTAGTCGTCGGCCAGCGCGAGCTCCTCGAGCTCCTTCGCGAGGTCGAGGAGCGGGTCGGTGACGCCCAGCGAGGAGAGCACCTCGTCGGCCGCGTCCTTGACGAGCTTGGCGCGCGGGTCGTAGTTCTTGTAGACCCGATGCCCGAAGCCCATCAGCTTCACGCCCTCTTCCTTGTTCTTCACCCGCTCGACGAAACGCGAGACGCTCTGGCCGGAGTCGCGGATCTGCCCGAGCATCGTCAGCACGGCCTCGTTCGCACCGCCGTGCAGCGGGCCGGAGAGCGCCTGGATGCCGGCCGAGACCGAGGCGAACTGGTTCGCACCGGTGGAACCGACCAGTCGGACGGTCGACGTCGAGGCATTCTGCTCGTGGTCTTCGTGCAGGATGAGGAGCAGCTCGAGAGCCTTCGACATCACCGGGTTGACCTCGTACTCCTCGCTGTGCACACCGAAGTTCAGCTTCAGGAAGTTGTCGACGAAGCTCAGCGAGTTGTCCGGGTAGAGGAAGGCCTGGCCCACACTCTTCTTGTGCGCGTACGCCGCGATCACGGGGAGCTTGGCGAGCATGCGCACCATGTTCAGCTCGACGTGCTCCGGGTTGTGCGGGTCGGTCTGACCTTCGTAGTACGTCGAAAGCGCGGCGACCGCCGAAGACAGCACGGACATCGGGTGCGCCGTGTGCGGCAGCGCCGAGAAGAAGCGCTTGAGGTCTTCGTGCAGCAGAGTGTGGCGACGGATCTTCTCGTCGAACTCCGCGAGTTCGGAGGCGGACGGCAGCTCGCCGTAAATGAGCAGCCAGGCCACCTCGAGGTAGCTGGTGGAGCCCGCGAGCTGCTCGATCGGATACCCGCGATACCGCAGGATGCCCTTGTCACCGTCGATGAACGTGATCTCGGACTTCGTGGAGGCCGTGTTCACGAACCCGTAGTCCAGGCCCGTGTACCCCGTCTGCCGCGTCAGCGTGGAGAAATCGATGCTGTCGTGCCCCGCCGTGCCGCGCAGCACCGGGAATTCGGCGGTCGTGTCGCCGATCGTCAGCTTCGCCGTCTGGTCTGCCGCTGCACTCACGCGGACCTCCTCGTAGTGTCCGAGCCCGCTCGTCGCGGTGCTGTCGGACAAGATCTTGATCAAGCCTGAACTGGCGATCTCACGGCGCTGAAGCGCCAGGTCGGGTCACGACCGAATCGCCTTTACAGCCTAGTAGTCGCGCAGGCCTACTGTGACATCCGCCAAAGGGAAGCCCATTTCAGGGAGAGAACCTATATATCGCCGTCAGAGAGTCGGCGCGCCGCCTCTCTGACGTGCGCGGTCGGCGCCGTGAGCGCCAGCCGGACATGCTCCCCGGAGTCAGCGCCGTAGAAGGGCCCGGGACCGGCGAGGATGCCGAGAGCGGCGAGTCGCTCCATCGACTCCCAGGCATCGCGCCCCTCCGTCACCCAGAGATAGAGTCCTGCCTCGGAGCCGTCGATGCGGAAGCCCGCCGCCTCCAGAGCAGGACGCAGGGCGTCGCGCCTGACGCGGTAGAGCTCCTTCTGCTCCGCCACGTGCTCGTCGTCGCCGAGGGCGACCGCCATCGCGTGCTGCACCGGCGCCGGCGGCATGAGACCGAGGTGCTTGCGCGCCGTGAGAAGCTCGCCGACGATGCGTGCGCATCCGGCCACGAAGGCTGCGCGGTACCCGGCGAGGTTCGATTGCTTGCTCAAGGAGTACACGCTGAGCAGGTTCGCTCGACTCCCGTCCGTCACCCGCGGGTCGAGGATGGAGGGGATCGGCTCGGTCGCCCACTCGCCGTCCCAGCCGAGTTCCGCGTAGCATTCATCGCTCGCGAGCACGGCACCGAGTTCACGGGCACGACGCACGGCGGCGGCGAGCTCGCTCACGGTCCAGGTGCGACCGTCCGGATTGCCCGGGGTGTTGATCCAGATGAGCTTCGTGCCCTCCGGCCACTCCTCCGGATCATCCGCGGGCAGCGGCGACGCCCCCACGACACGGGCGCCCACCTCATAGGTCGGGTAGGCCACGCGGGGGTGGACGACGATGTCGCCGTCGCCGAGACCGAGCAGGGTCGGCAGCAGTGCGACGAGCTCCTTCGAGCCAATCGTGGGAAGAACGTTGTCGACACGGAGGTCGGGCACCCCCCGGCGTCGCGCGTACCACTCGACGATGGCTTCGCGCAGGCTCGGCGTTCCGACCGTCTGCGGGTAGGCATGGGCGTCCGTGGCTTCCGCCAGTGCGCGCCGGATGATCTCGGGAGTCGGGTCGACGGGAGAACCGACCGAGAGGTCGATCAGACCGTCCGGATGCCGCGCGGCACGCTCACGGAACGGGATGACGGCATCCCACGGGTAGTCGGCGAGGTCGCGGACGCTCACGGAATGCGCCTACTCGCCCTGCGGCGGGAGAGCGGCGATGATCGGGTGGTCGAACGCGTACACGCCGACCTTGGCTGCGCCACCGGGCGACCCGATCTCGTCGAAGAACTCGACGTTGGCCTTGTAGTAGTCCTGCCACTCGTCGGGAAGGTCGTCTTCGTAGTAGATGGCTTCGACCGGGCACACCGGCTCGCACGCACCGCAGTCGACGCACTCGTCAGGGTGGATGTAGAGCGAGCGTTCGCCCTCGTAGATGCAGTCAACGGGGCACTCGTCGATGCAGGCGCGATCCTTGACATCGACGCACGGGAGGGCGATCACATACGTCACCCCCTCAGTCTACGACTCGCGGGGCTCGGGTTCCTGCGCGGCTGGCCCCTCGGTGCGAACGGGAAGACGCCGAACGGACGGCCACGCGACGACCAGCAGCACGATTCCGGCGACCAGATAGGTCCAGATCTGTCCGGCGAACGAGGCCGGAACCACGACGGATCCTCCGGGCCCTTCGCCGGAGATCAGCACCAGCATGCCGATCATCCCGAGACCGGCGGCCACGGCCGCCCCCCTGTCGTGGGTCAGAGCGCGGACGGCGATGAGGATGGCCGCGCAGGCGATGGCTGCCACGATCATGCCGATCGGGATCGGGCCCCACATCACACTGTGGCTGATGGTGCCGGCGATGCCGTAGACACCGCCCACCAGAGCGGCAGCGATCCATGACAACACTCTCGACATCCAGCTCACGCGCACCTGTCGATCTTACCGACGAGGCCCCGGCGATCAGGCGGAGGGCCCGGCATCAGTCGGCGAGGCCGAACAGGCGCAGCAGGGCGGCGACCAGCGCGGCCGCCACGACGACCACGAGAAACGACTGCCGCAACCACAGGAGCCCACCAGCGACCAGCAGTGCGGGCACACGTGCATCCACGATGATCGCCTGCCCATCGCCGAGGGCCTGGACGGCCACGAGGGCGGCCAGCAGCGCGACCGTCAGAAGATCCGAGATGCGGGCCGTGCGTGGCGCCTCGAGCACCCGGGGAGGAACGAGGTAGCCGGCGGCCTTCAGCGCCAGACAGATCAACGCTGCGAGGAGGATCGCGCTCCACAGGCTCATGAGCTCACCTCCGACCCCGCACCCGACGATGGGCGGCCCGGCGCGGTCGGACGCCCCATCCAGTTGAACCAGCCGACCACGACAGCGACGACCGCGGCGACGAGCACGGGCAGGCCGGGCATCAGGAACGGAGTGAGGGCCGCGGCGACGACCGCCGCGGCGATGCCGACCGCGATGGCCTGGCGCTGCTGGAGACGAGGCCAGAGCAGGGCCAGAAAGGCGGCGGCTGCCGCCGCATCCAGCCCCCATGTCCGAGGATCTCCCAGCACATCCCCCACCAGCGCTCCGATGAGGGTGGTGATGTTCCAGCCGACGAAGATGCCGATCCCGGTCACCCAGAAGCCGACCTGTCGCAGCCGTGGGTCGCCCTGCGATATCGCCACCGCCGTCGACTCGTCGATCGTGAAATGGGCGGCCGCCGCCTTACGGAAGGGACCTCCCCCGACGATCGGTGACATCCGCATGCCGTAGGCGACGTTGCGGACGCCGAGGAGTGCCGCCGAAGCGACCGCCGATGGCAGGGCCGCAAGCCCCCCGGCCGTGAAGACGCCCACGAAGGCGAACTGCGATCCGCCCGTGAACATCAGCAGACTCA
Source organism: Microbacterium sp. UBA3486 (assembly GCF_002377845.1). Classification (NCBI taxonomy): domain Bacteria; kingdom Bacillati; phylum Actinomycetota; class Actinomycetes; order Micrococcales; family Microbacteriaceae; genus Microbacterium; species Microbacterium sp. UBA3486. The sequence continues at coordinate 8,557 of NZ_DFQP01000008.1, read as the reverse complement.
GCACACAGGTCTGCCAGACGTCCAGGCCCGATGCCACGGCGAGCGCACCGAACGAGACACCGTACGCACTGGTCGCGATGACGACCCCGAGCGCTTCGCGCCAGACCTCACGCCCCGCGGTCATCAGGCATCCCGCGCATTGCCGTTCGCTCCACTGAACACATGATCATAATTCTGAACAGTCGAGATCGGATAGTCAAGCGAACGAACGTTTGACATGATGAACACATGGAGGAACTCCGCACACGTATCGCCCGTACCCTGCGCCGGGAGCGAGAGACCGCAGGCCTGTCGGTCTCCGAGCTCGCTCGACGCGCCGCTATCTCCAAGGCGACCGTCTCCCAGCTCGAGAGCGGCGCCGGCAACCCCAGCGTCGAGACGCTGTGGGCTCTCGGCGTCGCGCTCGGCGTGCCCTTCGCCGTGCTGGTCGATCAGCAGGCGAACGCACCGACGCTCATCCGCGCCGACGATCTCGCCGGTGTCCCCTCCGCCGCCGCGGCGTACAGCGCGACGCTGCTGTCGGCGAGCCCGCCTGGAGCCCGCCGTGACATCTACCTGATCCAGGCCGAGCCCGGCGATGCCCGCCGTTCCGATCCTCATCACCCCGGGACGATCGAGCACGTGATCCTGATGGCCGGGCAGGCGCGGATCGGCCCGGCGGGTGAACCGGTGCTGCTGAACCCCGGCGACTATCTCACGTACCCCGGCGATGCCCCGCACATCTTCGAGGCGACCGCATCGGGAACCAGCGCCGTGCTCATATCCGAGCTGCGCTGACCGTCATTCCGGACCGGCGGCCGGAGACGGGTCGGGGATCTCGTGCGGCCGGTATTGCGGCAGCCGCGAGGCCGGGAGGATCGCCAGCGCGCTGACCCCCGCCAGCAGCAGCAGGCCGAGCTTGAGCGTGCCGAGCCGCGATTCCTCGTTCACCACGACCGCCGCGTCGATCTGCGCGGGCGTCGCGTCGGTCGCTTCGAGCGCGACGCGCAGGTCGTCGTTGCTGATGAAGTTGAGATTGTCCATGTCGACCTGGGCGACGAGCGACGGGGGCAGCTCGGGGTGCTCGACCACGGCACGACCGACACTGAGTCCGAGGAGCGACACCAGAAGTGCGCCCGCCAGCGCGGTGCCGACCGCCGATGCGAGGTTCTGGGTGGTGCCGCGCAGCGACCCGACGTCACCGGCGAGCTCGGCGGGGGCTGCGGTCACGAGCACGTTGAACACCAGCGTGACGAGCGCGCCCTGACCGATGCCGAACACGATGAGCCCGACGATGGTCGGGATCGTCTCCCAGTTGTTGTTCACGACGAACGACAACCACACCAGGGCGACCGTGGTGAGGACGAACCCCACGACACCGATCGTGCGTGGAGGGAAGCGCCGGTACAGTCGCACCACCAGGGTGGCCGTCACGAAGACGGTGAGGTTGAACGGCATCATGGCCATGGAGGTGTCGAACGGCGTACGGCCCTGCACGATCTGGATGTAGAGCGGGATCGTGAAGTTCACGCACGCCTCCAGCGCGACCACGATGAACATGGCGTACACGGCGGCCCGCTCCCGCGAAGAGCCGAGGACGCTCAGGTCGATCAGGGGCACCTTCCCCTCCGCCATCCGCTTCCTCGTCCACAGGAAGAATGCCTGGCCGAGCACGAGGCCGACGACGATGAACACGGGAGCGGGCGAGAGGCCGAGGATGGTGAAGGGAGCGTCGGTCGTCGCCGCCACGGCACCCCAGGAGTTCAGGTTGTTGAAACCCAGCGTCAGCAGCACGATCGCCGCTCCGATCAGCAGCGACGCCACGAGGTCGATGCGGATCGAGGCGTCACCGCGATCACCGCGCAGGGTGAAGCTCAGCGCGAAGACCACCACGGCGATCCCCAGAACGATGAAGAACATCGGGCGCCAGCCGACCAGCGTTCCCAGGGTGCCGCCGATGAGGAAGGCGGTCACCCCGGAGATCGCGCGGGCCGAACCGATCGCCCCGATGGCGGTCGCCTGCTGCGGTCCGCGGTAGTTCTCGGCGATGAGTGCGACGATCGACGGCACGATGATCGCCGCGGCTGCTCCCGCGACCGCCTGGCCGGCGATCGCCCACCACACGGTGGGAGCGAGGATCATCATGACCGAGGAGCCTGCGAACAGCGCGATCACGATACGGAAGATGACGACCCAGCCGATCCGCTGACCGAGTTTCGCTCCGGTCATCACGAGGGCGGCCACCGCGAGGCCGTACATGACGATGGTGGTGCTCGCGACCGTGGGCGGAACACCGAATTCGCTCACCATACCGCCGAGCGAGATCGGCAGCGCCGCCACGTTGAACGACATCAGCACCTGAGCGAGGAACAGGCTGACCATCGGCAGCCACGAGGTCTTGGTCGGGCTCTGCACCGTCTGGATCATGAGTGCTCCTGCGGTGCGGTCGAGAAAGCGGGTGGGTCTCTGCGCGCCGGGGCGGAGGCGAACAGGTTCAGCCCCAGGACGCGCGACAGATAGCCGATCGCCATCTGCGATCGGATCGAGTTTCCGGCCTCGTCGAGCCGTGGCGAGAAGCCGGCCACCGCGCCCTTCCCGGGGGCGACCGCGACGACGCCTCCGGAGACGCCGGACTTCGCCGGAAGCCCGATCTCGAACAGCCAGTCGCCGGAGCGTTCGTACAGCCCGGTCGACGCGACCACGGCCAGGGTGTCTCGGCACACCTCTTCCGAGACGACCCGCTCACCGCTGACGGGGTTGACTCCCCCGTCGGCGAGCGTCGCCCCCATCACCGCCAGATCGTGAGCCGTCACGGCCAGAGCACACTGACGTGTATATACGTCGACCACCTCATCGGGATCCCCCTCGAGCCGACCGTAGCTGCGCAGCAGACGCCCCAGCGCGCGATTGCGATCGTTCGTCTGCGCTTCCGAGGCGTACACGACGCCGTCCAGGCTCAGCGGTCGCCCGGCGAAGGCGGAGAGCCCTTCCCGCACGCGCTCCCACTGCTCGACGGTTGTCCGACCCGGCATGAGCGCGGTCGTCGCGATGGCACCCGCGTTGACCATCGGATTCATCGGGTGCCCATCGTTGAGCTCGACCGCCATCACGGAGTTGAACGCGAGTCCGGTGTTGTTCACGCCGACGATGTCGCGCACACGTTCGTGGCCGTGCTCCTGGATCGCCAGTGCGTAGACGAACATCTTCGAGATCGACTGGATGGAGAACGGGTGCAGGGCATCGCCGGCGTCGTGCAGCCCGCCGCCGACCTCGATCACCACCAGCCCGAACAGTTCCGGATCCACCTCCGCGAGCACGGGGATGTAGTCGGCGACGCCGCCCGAGTGCTCGCCCGCGTAGCGGGAGTGCGCCTCGCGTACGAGCTCCTCGACGCGATCCCATCCCGGCAGGATGCCGGTGGACACCTCCTGCGGAACACCGCGCCACGCCGTCGGGTCGAGCACATCTCCTCCTCGGATCCGTGACGCCCCCAGCCGTCAGAGTCACCGTAGCGCTCGACGGCCGCCTTCGGCTAGAGAATCCTCGGCGGGATGACCCGGGGTCAGTACCAGTTCATGGCCTGGGAATGCGACCACGCACTGCACGGCGTTCCGTACACCGATGAGATGTATCCGAGACCCCAGGCGACCTGGGTGGCGGCATTCGTCTGCCAGTCGGAGCCCGCGGACGACATCTTGCTGCCGGGAAGGGCCTGCGGGATGCCGGTGGCGCCGCTCGGGTTGTACGCCTGGTAGTTCCAACCGGACTCCTTGTTCCACAGCGAGTTCAGGCAGGAGAACTGATCGCCGCCCCATCCGTAGGTGCTCGACATGATCTGCTGCGCGGCGGCCTTGGCGCCTTCCGGAGTGTTGGCTGCGGCCAGAGCAGCTGCGGCCTGCTGTTCCGCCGCGGCCTGCGCAGCGGCCTGCTCCGCCGCGACCCTGGCTGCCTCCTCCTCGGCCTGCTGCTGCTGCGCAGCGGTGAGCGCGCTCCGAAGCTCGTCGGTATCGGAGACGACGTTCGCCGTCTCCTCTTCGACCTCGTCGGCGAGGACCCCCACCAGGAGCACCGGCGTCACGTCGATGTCGTCGAGTTTGTCGATGTCCTTCTGCAGGTCGGTGGTGTCGACGGACGTCACCGCGCCGACGTCGAGCCCGGACGCGACGACCTCGGATTCCAGCGTGGATGCCGCCGTCGCGGCATCCTTCGCCTTCGCCAGCGTGGCGGCCGCATCCTCGGTGATCTGCGCGAGGGGTTCTGCACCGGCCAGCGCGGGGGCGGTGACGGCCACCGCGGGGTTGATGGCTCCGACCGCCGGCGCGGACGCGAGGCCGACGCTGAGGGTGATGCCGACCAGGGTGGCGGAGGCGAGGCCGAGGAGGGTCATGGGGCGGTGGGCGGCGGAACGGGCGGACGCCGCCGCGGAGGCGCGCCGAAGCGCACGGGTTTTCTGAAGCATGGGTTCGACTTTCGGGTGGTCGTACGCCCTTGCAGGAGACTCATCGGGAGCTCGTCCCGGGCGCAAGTCAACCACTCTGAACCACGAACCTGAGCGAAAACCATCCCTCACCTGGGATTTACATGAGAAGAGGGCCTCGTGCACGCCTTCCGGCGGCACGAGGCCCTCTCACTCGGAGCTTCGCCGAGTGTGGTCTCAGACGTTCGCGTCCTGACGCTTCAGACGAGCGGTCTCCCGCGCGCGGGTGTTCGCGTCGAGGTTCACCTTGCGGATGCGGACGACCTCGGGGGTCACCTCGACGCACTCGTCGTCGCGGGCGAACTCGAGGCTCTCCTCCAGCGTCAGCTGGCGCGGAGGCGTCATCGACTCGAAGGTGTCGGAGCTCGCCGCACGCATGTTGGTGAGCTTCTTCTCCTTGGTGATGTTCACGTCCATGTCGTCGGCGCGGGAGTTCTCGCCGATGACCATGCCCTCGTAGACCTCCTGCGTTGGCTGTACGAAGAACGACATGCGCTCCTGCAGGGCGATCATCGCGAACGGGGTGACGACGCCCTGGCGGTCGGCGACGATGGAGCCGTTCTGACGCGTCGTGATGGAACCGGCCCACGGCTCGTACCCGTGCGAGATCGCGTTCGCGATTCCGGTACCACGCGTGGTGGTGAGGAACTCGCTACGGAAGCCGATGAGGCCGCGCGACGGGACGATGAACTCCATGCGCACCCAGCCGGTGCCGTGGTTGACCATCTGCTCCATGCGGGCCTTGCGGACGCCCATCATCTGGCTGACGGAACCCACGAACTCCTCGGGGCAGTCCACGGTGAGCCGCTCGAAGGGCTCATGCAACTTGCCGTCGACCAAGCTGGTGACGACCTCGGGCTTGCCGACGGTGAGCTCGAAGCCCTCGCGTCGCATCATCTCCACCAGCACGGCCAGCTGCAGCTCGCCACGGCCCTGCACCTCCCAGGTGTCGGGACGGTCTGTGTTGTTGACGCTGATGGACACATTGCCGATCAGCTCCTGGTCGAGGCGCGCCTTGACCAGGCGGGCGGTCAGCTGCTTGCCGACACGGCCGGCCAGCGGCGAGGTGTTGATGCCGATCGTCATCGAGATGCTGGGCTCGTCGACGTGGATCAGCGGGAGTGCCTTCGGGTCGGCCGGGTCCGCGATGGTCTCACCGATGGTGATCTGCGGGATACCGGCGATGTCGATGATGTCGCCGGGGCCTGCCTCGTCCACGGGCTTGCGCTCCAGTGCATCGGTCATCAGCAGCTCGGACAGCTTGACGGTCTGCTGGCTGCCGTCTCGGCGGATCCAGGTGACCTGCTGGCCGCGCTGGATCTTGCCCTCCTTGATGCGGCACAGCGCGAGGCGGCCGAGGTAGGGGGAGGAGTCCAGGTTGGTGACCAGGGCCTGCAGCGGGGCGCCCTCGGTGTAGGTGGGGGCCGGGATCGTCTTGGCGATGACCTCGAAGAGCGGCTGCAGGGTCTCGGAGTCGGGCATCTCGCCGTCGGCCGGCTGGTTCATCGAGGCGCGGCCGGCCTTCGCGGAGGCGAAGACCACCGGGAAGTCGAGCTGCTCGGCATTCTCGTCGTCGACGAGGTCCATGAACAGCTCGTAGGTCTCGTCGATGACCTCGGTGATCCGGGCGTCGGGGCGGTCCACCTTGTTGATGACCACGATCAGCGGCAGCTTCTTGTTCAGTGCCTTGCGCAGCACGAAGCGGGTCTGGGGCAACGGGCCCTCGGAGGAGTCGACGAGCAGGATCACGCCGTCGACCATCTCGAGGCCGCGTTCGACCTCACCACCGAAGTCGGCGTGGCCGGGGGGGTCGACGATGTTGATCAGCAGCTCTTCGCCGTCGCCCATGGTGTGCTTGACGGCGGTGTTCTTGGCGAGAATGGTGATGCCCTTCTCGCGTTCGAGGTCCATCGAGTCCATCACGCGGTTGTTGACATCGGAGCCTTCACGGAAGGCGCCGGACTGCCACAGCATCGCGTCGACGAGAGTCGTCTTGCCGTGGTCGACGTGGGCCACGATGGCGACATTGCGCAGGTCATTGCGGATGGGCATGCAGGGGTACTCCGAACTTCACAGGGATTTGACTCGTCGATTCTACTGCCCGATGGCGTCTCTCTTGACACGTCGCCACCTGCTCCTCAGGAAGCGCGGCCCCATCGGCCCCTGGAGGGGGCGCGGTCCGGCCTTGGGCAAGGCGTGCCCCACGAGTAGGTGGGGTCTTCTAGAGTGGTGCCATGGCTCCTGAGACGCACCCCAACCTGATGGCCACCGGTCCCCAGACGAAGCTCCCTGAGGATCCCGCGCTGGCCTTGCTCACCGAACGAGGCGTCGACGCCGTCCTCGAGGTGGCCAAGGACCACCCGACGTCCAGCCTCTGCTGGGCACTGCTCGCCGAGGCATCGCTGCGCACCGGCGAACTCGAGGACGACATTGCCGGCTACGCCTACGCCCGTACCGGTTACCACCGCGGGCTCGATGCCCTGCGGCGCAGCGGCTGGAAGGGGGCCGGTCCGGTGCCGTGGAGCCACGTGCCCAACCAGGGCTTCCTGCGCTGCCTGTGGGCGCTGTCCGTCGCCGCCGGACGGATCCAGGAGACCGAGGAGGCCGAGCGGTGTGCACAGTTCCTGCGCGACAGTTCCGAGGAGGCCTACCTGGAGCTCTCGAAGGGTCAGCCGGGCGACGCGGACTGACGGGCACCCCGACGACGTGGAGGGCACGCACCCCGATCACCACGATCGGAGTGCGGGCCCTCCTGCGTCCCCGCAGCCGCAGGTGCGTCAGCGGCGCTTGCCCATCGCCTGCGAACAGTTGGCCCACAGGTCCTGCAGCAGCACATTGGCGAGGTCCGTGTTGTCCAGGTACTTGCCGCGCACCGGGTCGCCCGCGACGGCGCGCTTGGCCAGCTGCTTGGAACCGGCGCCCTTGGCATGGACGGGACCGGTGGATGGTGTGGTCGCGCCTGAGTGCCAGGCGGGCTGGTGGCCACCTGCGGGATGCCGAAGGCCCGCTTGGGGTCTTGCCCTTGGCCAGCTTCTGTGAAGTCGGCCTTGATCTCCAGCAGCTTCCAGCCCTTGGTGCCCTGCTGCAGCGCCGTGTAGTCCTCCTAGGAGATGTAGCCGTACTTGGGGGCCTTCAGCTTCTTGCCGTTGTCGTCGAAGTGGGGGTTGCCTGCGCCCATCATGACGGTCATCTCGGAGGCGACCTCCTGCTTCGCGATGCCCATGTGGTCAATGCGGGACTTGTTGTGCACCACGTAGGAGGCGGGCGTGGCGTGGCTGAACTGCACCGACGAGATGGAGCCCGCGGCCTTGCCGAGGGCGATGGCGCGCTCGGACGGGTTCTCGACGGGCTTGCCGTCGGCATCGACACCCAGACCGGCGTTGTAGGTCTTGACACCGGTCGACATCGCGGTGCCGGCCGCGGCGGAGCCGGTGGGATCGGCCTTGACGCACTCGAAGTCCCGCCAGGGGTCATAGGAACCCTTGACCGAGTAGGTGGCCATGTCCGCCTGCACCGGGAACTTCTCCTGCAGGGTGACGGGACGGCCGGTGACTTCGCGGACGGCGCCGGGCTGGCCGACGGCCTGCTTGTAACTGCGGCCCTTCTCGTACAGCGAGGCAGCGGCAATCTGTTTGTAGCCCATGCCATCACCGATCAGGACGATGACGTTCTTGGGAGCCTTGGCCTTCTTGGCGGGCAGCGGCGCGGTGGCGTCGGCGCTGGAGACGTTTCCTGCACAGGTGAGGCCGGCCACCAGGGCCAGGCTGAACAGGGGCGCGGCGATGCGACGGGTGTTCATCGGGTTCTCCTCGTGAGTGGGGTGTCTACTACGTGACGTAGCAACTCCAGCCAGGTCGCCGTGGGTGCCTCCAGATGGCCGCGAGGTGAGCACTGGGCGATCCTTCGGCGTTTGCGGACACCTCCCGGGGTGGCGGCGGGGGTGGGGTAACCTTGTGTGGCAAGAGCCCGCTTGCACTCGTGCAAGGGGCTTCACCTGTTTCTGGCGCCGGGGCACGGACCAGCGGCGTCGCTGAATGATCTTGGAGGGCTGAAATGCCTGGCATCGTGGTGATCGGTACCCAGTGGGGCGACGAGGGCAAG
>NZ_DFQP01000068.1:0-6062 GCF_002377845.1 Microbacterium sp. UBA3486 | reverse complement strand
GCGCGTGCCGTCGACGAGCTGGGAGTTCACCTCCCGGCGGCGGGTGACGCGCGCCGACCGCCGGGTACCGTCGACGGCCTCGCGAACGCCCCGGCTCTGCAGCCCGAAGGCGAGGATCTCGCGCAGCGCACCGAGGGCGTCGACCAGTCGTTCGGACTGCTCCTCGCGCTCCTGCTGCTCGCGCGCACCGATACGCCGCGACGGACCCGCCCCGGCCCAGACGGTGAGCGCGACCGCGACCGCTCCGGCGAGCATCACGACCGCCGCCACCGGCATCACCAGGAACGCGCAGACCAGGGCTCCGACGAAGAGCGTGAACGCGGCACCGATCTGTGCGACCGTGTGGGCGTAGAAGAACTCCAGCTTCTCGATGTCTGTCATCGCAACCGACGCGGCCCGACCGGAGTGCTCGCGACGGCGACCGGGAACGCTGCGCGAGTACGCGTCGAAGAGCGCCATCCGCAGCCGGGCGAGCACGCGGTAGGCGAGGGCGTGCGACACGTCCATCTCGCGCCACGTGAGGAAGGTGCGCAGCAGCACGAGGCCTCCGAGGGCGAACCACCAGACCGCCGGCGGCCAGGTGCCGTGCACGACGGCCCCGCCGACGCCGAGCGCGGTGAGCACCGCGATGGCGGCGAGCGCGCACAGGCTCGTGGTGGCGATCAGGTAGCTGCAGGCGATGCGCCGCCATTCGGGTCGCAGCGGCGGAAGCAGCCGAGCGAGGATGCCCGCGGACGAGGTCATGAGGCCTCCTCCACGAGCATTCCGTCACGGAGCACCCGCACATCGGCGACCCTGGCCAGGGCCTCGGGACGGTGGCTGATCATGAGCACGATCCTCTCTGCGGCGACACGTTCGAGCGTCTCGGCCACGGTCAGGGCGCTGCGGTCGTCGAGGGCGCTGGTCGGCTCGTCGACGAGAAGCACGGGGCGCCGGGCGAGCAATGCTCTGGCGAGGGCGAGACGCTGCCGCTGCCCGCCCGACAGGCTCGTCCCCGCTTCCGCCACCCTCGCGTCGAAGCCTCCGGGGATCGCCCGGATCTCGTCGAGCACACCGGCTGCGGCGCACGCATCCTCCAGCGCCTCCTGCCCGGCGTCGAACAGATCGACGTTGTCCCTGATGGTCCCGGTGAACAGGACGGGGTGCTGGGAGACCACGGCGACATCGCTCGGGCGGAGCGGGCGCCCGTCGAGCTCGACCGTTCCCGCCGTGGGCGGGAGGAAGCCGAGGACGAGGTCGAAGAGCGTGGACTTGCCCGCACCGGAGGGGCCGGCGATCGCGTGCACCTCGCCACGCCCGGCACGGAGGTCGACCCCGCGCAGGACATCGTGATCGGTGCCGGGGTATCGGTACGACAGGCCGGAGATGCGGAGCACGTCTCCCCCGCCGGTCACCGCCCCGGTCTCGGGTTCCTCGATGCGCTCGATCTCCGTCGCGACCCGTGCGGACCGACGGAACGCACCGAGGGCCGCCAGCCCGGGAACCGCCGTGAGCCCGAGGAATCCGGCATGCCAGTGGCGCGAGAGCTCACGTACCGGCCGGAACGCCTCCGAGGAGAGCAGGAGCAGGGTGTACACCTCGATGGCCGGTGGCTGTCCGGTCATCACGGACACGACGGCCAGCCCGGCGGCGACCACCACTCCGGCCTGCACCGCGAAGTCGGTGATCGCCGTCTCGGCGAGCGACGATCGCATGACGCGTTCCGTGGCCACGCGCAACGACTCCGACCTCGCCTGCAAGCGCTCACGGGTCGCGGGGACATCGCCCAGCGCCCGCAGCGTCGACATCCCCCGGAGTGCCTCGAGCATGTCGCCGCTGAGAGCCTCGTAGCTGTCCCAGTGGTCGAACCCGCGCCGGGCGAGCATCCGCTTCCAGGCCAAAGGGCCCAGCACCGCGAGCAGGATCCCCGCGGCGACGCACAGCGCGATCACGGGCGACAGCACCGCGACGAGGCACACCGCGATCAGGCTGCCGACCACGAGCTGCGCCACCGCAGGGATGTACTTCGACACATAGGCGTCGGTGCCGTCGATGCCGTCGCCGAGCGCGAGCTGGGTCGAGCCGTCGCGGAGGCGGGCATCGTGCAGTCGTTCCGGCACCAGCGCCGCGGCGACGGCCGCACCTCGGAGATCTTCCCTGACCCGCCCTCCGAGGCGGGCGGCGGCATCGCCCTGCGCGAGCGTCAGCAGCATCCGCGCCACCCCGATCGCGAGGATCCCGCCGATGCCCGCCACCGCGCCGGCCGTGTCACCGCGCACGAAGGCGGCGAGAGACCACGCGAGGGCGAGCGCCTGCGCGAGGTGCGTCGCGAACACGAGGAGGAGGAGCAGGATGCTCATGGACAGGAGCCAGGGGTGCCGTCGCGCTTCGCGCCACAGCTCGGGGACGATCATCATCGTGCACCTCCGCGGGAGTCGAGGACGGCGACCGCGTGGAGGATCCACCGGTCGCCCGTCGAGGAGAGGCCGGAGACCGGGCGCGTGCGCCTGTCTCCGGTGAGAGCGGCCTCGTAGCAGAGGCGTGCGGCGGCGAGATGGGCGCTCCAGAGGGTGGCGCCGACGATCGTCGAGGGTGCCCTGCTCGGCAGGGACCAGGAGCGCACTTCGGTCGCACCGCGCACCCAGCCCTGTCCGGAGGCGCGGGCGACGCGCTCGACCTCGGTGGCCGGTGAGCCCCCGATCCGATCGGCGAACTCCGTGATGGCGGGCGAGCGTCGCGTGCCGAGAGCCTGCACAGCAGCGGCGTGCGGGGTCGGCACGTGCGGGATCCCGACGGCGGCGAGCGGGATCTCCGGCGCGAGTCCTCGGCGCATCCAGGCGTCGGCATCCGCAGCCCGGGGGACGCCGAGCATCTCCCGCAGCCGTTTCGAGGGACCGACCTGCACGGGCCCGGCGCGCTCCCCCAGCAGGAATCGCACGGCGGCGACCGCGTAGGCCGCATCCGCGATCCACAGGGGCCACGCCCGGTGCCGGTAGCGGCCGAACGACCGCCCCGGCAGCACGGTGAACACCAGGCGTGCGGTGCCGTCGTCCGATGCCGGCGACGGCCATCCGTCCGCACGGTCGGATGCGAGGACGCGACGATGGAAGACCCCTTCCTGGTCGACCGTCCAGCGCACACCGGTGGGGTCGATCAGGTGGGTCTGCACCGGATAGCACGCTCCGGCCGAGGGGACGGGGCGCCGACGGATGCGGGTGGCCGAGCCGTCGGCATCCCGGTGGTACTCCCCCGGGTGCCACAGGGCGTCGACGAGCTCTGACACCCCGCGGTGAGGTTCGTCCGCGACGGCGCCGACCCGATCCCAGGCGTTCGCGCGCGGCCCCGGCGGCAGGGGACCTGCGGGCATGCGCGAGGTCAGCGCCTCGTCGAGCGGGGCAGGAAGGCCGCGGCTCTCGCGGCGTGTGCGATCCATGACGGCCCTCACATGTGCGGAGCCGGGAGGAGCGTGAAGTCCTCCGGGCCGCCGGTCCAGGTGGTGCGCCAGCCGCGCTCCTCGGCCGCCTCGCGGAACCGTGGCATTCCGAGGTACGAGAACGCCGCCGGGGCGTTGGGCACCAGTCCGGTCACGATCGAACGCACCACGCGCAGGTCGGTGCGTCGCACGTCGGAGGTCGTGAGGTCGCGGGTCAGGACGCGGTGACCGCGATCGCGCAGACGCCCGTACACCTCGTCGATCGTGACCGGGTCCACCGCACTCAGCGGACGCACGCCCTGCGCGGGCGACTGGAACCGCCGGGCCTCGTCGTGCACGCTCGGGTCGAGCCACACCTGCACGTGCGCGCCGAGGTCGATCACGTTCTCGAACTGCGGCCCGGCCGCGGCGAGGTAGTCGGCGTGCGGACGGAAGTCGAGGGTGAGGCCCTTCGCCATCAGTCCCGCAGCGACCGCGCGGAACACCCATCCGTCGTCCGTCGTGCATCCCTGCGTGTAGATCCAGGTGTGCACCGCTTCGAGCACGGCCTTCCGCGCGGCCCGCGCCGGGTCGAGCGAGGCCGAGAAGCCTGCAGCGTAGAGCCCGCGCTCCTCGTCGTGCACGAGCGCGCCGATCGCGGGAGCGAACTCCGAGGGCATCGCCACCAGCCACACCCGCAGGCTGCTCCCCTGAAGATCATTGAGCAGGCCGGGGACCGTGGCCGGATCGATGCCGAACGTCGGTCCGTCCAGGTGCCACCACACCTCGAGCGCATCCCGCTCGATGACCTCAATCACCCCGCGGTCGCGGGCGTCGTCGAAGCCTGCGCCGGTCGCGATGCCGGCGTAGTTCAGATGGTGAGTCCGCGGCAGCGCGCGGAACCGGGACTGCCGCCAGTTCAGGTGCACGAGAGAGTCCGGCACCCACACCGAGCCACCGTCGATCTCGTCGCAACGTGCCCAGAGCGTCAGTGTGGAGGGGAGCAGACGCTGATACGCGAACCCGGGCCGTGCGAGCTGCCAGTCGGCGAAGCGCGGCAGATCGGACTCGGCGACGACGCTCTCGCCCTCCGCACGCAGGTCATCCGCCGAGCTGACACGGAGCTCGCTGCGAGGCAGCTCATCGGGCAGCCAGTTGCCGCAGTACCGCTCCACGCCCTCGCCGATCGCGGCGATGCGCGCCTGAGCGGGGTCGCCGAACGATGTGCCGAGCGAGACCCGATCGGCGGGCCACTCGCCGAGGATCCGGGCGTCGGCCACGGATGCCGTCAAGGCCAGGTACCGGTCTGGGGCGCCGATCGGATGCGGCACCTCCCGCACCGAGCGGATGATGCCGGCCTCCGCATCGACCAGCGCCTCGGCCGACAGGGTCGCCCGCGCTGTGCGGCGGTGAAGGTTGTCGTGCAGGGTCATGCTGTCCTCTCGTACCGCCAGCGGCCGGTCTCCGGCTCGAAGGCGGATCTGGTCCGGCGGCTTCGCCCCGACGCCGGTGCGGGGAGCGCGGATGCCGTGGTCGGCAGGCCGGTCTCGGCGAGCCAGGAGTCGAGTACGCCGCCGATGCCGCCCGCACTGCGCAGCCGGGAGCGGACATCGGCATCGTCGATGTCGGCAGCGAGCCGATGCCCCCACGGACCGTCGACCAGGTGGACGGGGCCCTGCCAGGCGGCCGCGAGCCGACCGGCATGCGTGAAGAAGAAGTCGTGATCGCCGCGGATGAGCAGCAGCGGTGCCAGGAGCGCCCCGTAGGCACGGTCCAGGTCGACGGCCGGAGCAGACCAGAGGCGTCGCCATCCGGACAGGACCTCGGAAGACCACCCCCACTCGTCGGCGGCCCGATGCACGCCCACGTCGGATGCCCGCCGGACACGGGCCGAGAGCTGCTCGTCCGACAGCGGCGCCATGGAACGCGGGCCGCGGCCGTGCTGGTGCCACCACCCGATCCGGTCGCGCAGCTGGGGACGCCCGTTCTCGTCCCACGCGGTCTCGGCGAGCCCGAGCGCCGGCACCTGGAGCACCAGGGCCTCGACGACGACGGCCCTGGCCGCTTCGAGTGCGGTGTGCGCGGCATACGAGCCGCCGGACAGCACGAGCGGGAGCCCGGGGCTCTCGGCCCTGACCTGCTCGACCACCGCGCGCCCGTCGCTGCGTTCCGCGAGGTAGGGGCGCCATTCACCGTCGGAGGAGTGGCGTCCGCGCACGTCATGGATCACGCAGCGGTAGCCCCGCCCGACCCAGGCGCGTGCGGTGTCGCCGTGTCGCCAGGCGCCGTATGGCGTACGGATGAGCACGACGCCGCGAGGTTCCGCGGGTTCCCAGACCCAGCCGCGCAGCAGGGCGCCGTCTTCCGCGAGCACGGCATGAGGGCGGGCATCGCGCGGCGGCGTCATCGGATCACCCGGCGCGGGGCCGCGGGGAAGGGCAGCACCGTGTGCGCGCTCACGGAACCGGTTGCGGGAACGACCTTCCAGAGCGTCGTCCGCAGCCGGTCGAGTTCTGCGTCCTCCTGCGCCCACGCGAGGATGGTGTGCAGCAGTCGGGCGAGCACGAGCGCTCTGGTCGCGTCGTCGAGCGCGCCAGGGGTGAGCGGACGCGCCAGCTGCCAGGCCTCGGTCGACGCGGGCGCGCTGCTCGCGGCCACCCGTCGCGCGGCC
>NZ_DFQP01000003.1:0-8242 GCF_002377845.1 Microbacterium sp. UBA3486 | reverse complement strand
CGGCGGTGCAGGCGGCGATACGGGCGGGGCGGGCGGCCCTGCCTGTCCGGGGACGGGGAAGACCGGCGGCGGGCCGGTGTACGCCGGCGGGGCCGGGGGCGCTGCGACGGGAATCTCCGCCGCGTGCGCACTCCAGCGGTGGGTGGTGTCGCGAGACGCCGCCTCCGCTGCCGCGCGGCTGACCTCGTCGACCAGAGCCAGCGCATCGGCACGTTCGAGACCCGAGAGGTACCCGGTGATCGGCCCGGGGACCGTGTGCACCTGTGCGCCGGAAACCCGCTGGTGCCGGTCGATCGGCCCCTGGCTGAGCGAGACCCCCTGCAGACGTGCCAGCGGGAACACGGCGAGCTTGCGCCAGACGTTTCCGCGGCGCAGCAGCAGACCGAAGTCGGCGACGAGGTAGCCGTGTCGCTTCCAGGAGAACGGACGCCGCCACGCTGCACGCCGTGGCATCGTCCGATACGCGTCGCCATCGGCGGGACCCACGACGCCCTGATCCCAGAGGAACGGGATGCTCTCCCCAGGAACGTCGGGGAGCACCAGCGCGAGCACGCGTTCGACATCGGCGCGTTTGCCGACGGGCAGCACCACGTTGAACTGCTGTCCGCTCCCCGACGACTGCTGGGCTGCGCTCTTGCCGCTCATACGGTTGATCTTGATCGTCCACCACCCGAACGGGCGCCACAGCAGCGACTGCGACACCTCCACCGCGAAGATGCGTCCCGGCGGGAGCGTCTCGGTCACGGTCGTGAGAAGACCGTAGGTGATGCGCACGCCGTCAGGAGTCGGAGCGATCGAGTAGCGCAGCGACTTCGAGATCTGCGCCCAGGTGATACCGACCACGGCGATGACCATGGGGACGCCCATGCCGAGACCCAGCCCGAGGAGGACGAAACCTCCATCCGAGTTGCCATCGGCCAGCATCCCGATCAATGCGCTGCCGATCGCGATCGCGAAGATCGCTCCGAAGAAGACGAACCACAGCAGCCCGGAGATCACCTGCGAGCCCACCAGCCGGCCGGTCGGGATCTTCACGACGCTCTCGGGGACGACATCGGCGAGGTCGACGCCGGAGATGAGGCCGTTGACACCCGCGTTCATCGAACCGACCAGCTGCGCCCGGGCGGATGTCGGACCGGGCGCGGCCGACGTTGCCGCCGGGTTCAGCGCGGCGTCGCGCGCCGCACGAGCACCCGATGCCAGACGCAGGATGTCGGCACGCACCGACTCTGCGCGGGGCGTCGCGAGGTATTCGAGCTCGACGTTCGCGTCGTTGCCGGCTCCGACCACCTCGAGCTTCGCGAGACCGATGATGCGGGCGGGGAACGGGCGTGTCAGGTTCACGCCCTGCACGCGGTCGAGAGGTGCGCGGCGGTGGGAGCGGAAGATGATTCCCTTGCGGACCTCGACGTGATCGCCGGTGATCCGGAACTGCTGGAAGCGCCAGACGAACCAGAAGATCAGCACCAGCACGATCACGAGCCCGAGCACGCTGAGGAGGGCGACCAGGATCAGGTTGTTCGAGAGCACCCAGTCGACAGGATCGGCACCGGCGTAGTCGCCGTAGTGCGCTTCTTCTGGCGTGAAGATGCCCACGGCCCAGGTGATCAGGCGATCCCGCATGTTCGCGATGACGATACCCGCGATGATGATCAGCGCGAGCCCGCCCTTGAAGAGCGGGGTGAGGGGGTGCATGCGGTGCCACTCACCGTTCGCGAGCGTCGTGGAACCCTCCTCGACGGGCATGGGCGCGCTCGGCGCGAAAGGGGGCTGCTGCTCGCTCACAGGCCGGTCCGACGGGTCTCGGCGACCTGGATGAGGGTGTCGCGCAGCGCCTCGGCCGCGCCCTGCGTCAGACCGGGGATCTGCACGCCGGTCGTCGCGGCGGCCGTGACCATCTTGAGCTGGGCGATGCCGAACGCGCGGTCGAGCGGCCCCTGCGTGATGTCGACCAGCTGCATGCGACCGTAGGGGACGGCGATCATGCGCTGCCACAGGATGCCCTTGCGGAAGACGATGTCGTCGGCGCGGAGCATGTAGCCGATCGCCTTCGCCTGGCGCGGGAGGATGATGAGGGCGAACACGGTGATGAGCAGGATGATCCCGGCGGGGATCCACACCCACTGCTGATTCAGCACCACGTTCAGCACGACGGCGGCGATCGCGACGATCGCGATGAAGATCACGTTCTGCACGATCTGCGACACGACATAGCGCGGCGAGATCTGGTGCCACGTGCCGTCGAGTTCGAGGCGGGCCTCGTTGCGTGCCGTGCGCAGCTGGGTGTACGTCCCCCTGTCGAGGGCGTCGAGGTCAGTGCCCTCCGCCGGGTTCAGGGGCGCGGTCTCTGGGTTCTGAGTCATCAGGATCCTTCGGCAGGGTGCAGAACTGCTCGGCGACGAGCGCGGCGATCACGAGGACGATCGCGCTTCCGATCAGGGCCAGCATGGCCACAGTCGACCCTACCTGCGGAATGACGGGACGTGACAGGAGGAACACGAGCAGCCCGGCTCCGAACCCCGCCATGATGGCGCCGAGCAGACTCGAGGCCCGCGCGAGTGTCGCCGCTCTGAGTGCGCGGAAGGGATCGATGCGGATGCCCGACCGCACGCTGCGCCGCACCGGCCATGCGACCCCGAGGGAGGCTGCGGCGATCAGCAGGAGGAGCACCGGAAGCAGGAGCGAGGGGGTGAACGTGACACGTCCCGATGCCGTCAACAGGTGATCGAGCAGGAACCCGCCTCCGCCGGCGAGCAGTGCGAGGACGACGAGCACGCCCGCAGAGGTGCGTCTCATCCCTCGCTCCGGGCCCGCAGTTCCGCCACGAGGTCGGCGACTCTGCCCCGGCCGAGCAGCACCGCGTCCTGGTCGACATCCAGCCACGGTTCGAGCACGAAGAGGCGTTCGGCAGCGCGCGGATGCGGCAGCTGCAGACGCGGTTCGTCGGAGATGACGTCGCCGTACGCGATCAGGTCGAGGTCGAGCGTGCGGTCGCCCCAGCGCTCCCGTCGCTCTCGGCCGTTCTCGTCCTCGATGGCGTGCAGCATCCCGAGAAGGATCTCGGGGGCGAGGCGCGTGGTCACCAGAGCCACGGCGTTGACGTAGCCGGGCGCCTCGGGATCGGGCCCGTCGAGCCGGAGGGCGACGGTCTCGAACAACCGGGAGAGGCGCACCTCGCTGACCAGCGGGAGCCGCGCGATCCTCTCGGCGGCCGCCCTGATCGTGTCGTGGCGGTCGCCGAGGTTCGCGCCGAGGGCGACGACCGCGGTGGTCTCCGGACGTCCGGGACGAGGCGCGGGCATGTCGGGCGGGTTCGCGAGGTTGCGGCTCATACGATCGTGTCCTCCAGCGCGTCAGGCGATCGGCGGCGATGCACGGTGACCGCCACATCGGTGAAGTCCAGAGCGATCGGCGCGTGCGGCTTGTGCACGGTCACGGCGATGTCCTGCACCCGACGGTCTTCGAGACCGACGGCGGCGATCCTCTCGGCGAGCGTCTCGATCAGGTTCACCGGTTCCCCGGCCACGACCGCAGCCACCTTCTCGGCGAGCTCTCCGTAGTGCACGGTGTCCCTCACGTCGTCGGAGACGGCAGCCTGCGCGAGCGACAACCGCAGACGAAGATCGATCGTGAACTCCTGCCCGTCGCGGCGTTCGTGCTCGAAGACACCATGACGGCCGAAGACGGTCAGACCGGTGAGGACGATCTCGTCGAGGGACTCCATGCTTCTAGCGTACGGGGCCACCCCGATGCGCCCTCAGCCTTCCCATGCATGCGCGATCGCGAGGGCGTCGCGCGTGCTCGCCACATCATGCACACGCACGGCCCAGACTCCGGCCCTGACCGCGAGAGCACTGGTCACAGCGGTAGCGATGTCGCGTCGAGACTCCGACACGTCACCGTCGCTCTCGGCTTCCTGGCGCAGTACTTCGGCGAGGAACCGCTTGCGCGATGTGCCGATGAGCACGCGCGGCCCGAGGGCGACGATCTCGTCGAGCCCCCGCAGCACCTCCCAGTTCTGCGCGCCCGCCTTGGCGAACCCGATACCCGGGTCGACGATCAGGCGCGATGGGGCGATTCCGGAGGCCGCCGCCTCGCCGATGCGCTCCTGCAGCTCCCCCGCGACCTCGCGGGCGACGCGACGGTACTCGGCGTTCGCGTACATGTCGGCGGAGAAGCCACGCCAATGACCGATCGCGAAATCGGCCCCGGACTCCGCGACAGCCGCGCGCATCTCGGGATCGGCGAGCCCTCCGGAGACGTCGTTCACGATCCTGGCGCCCGCCCGCACGGCCGCAGCCGCCGTCGATGCGCTGAGCGTGTCGATGCTCACGGGAACACCCGCGGCAGCGAGCTGTTCGATCACGGGGATGACGCGCTGCTGTTCGACCTCGTCGCCGACGCGGTCGGCGCCCGGCCTGGTCGATTCTCCGCCCACATCGAGCACAGCCGCACCCTCGGCTCGCAGTCGCAGTCCGTGGGCGACCGCGCGATCGACGTCGAGATAGCGTCCGCCGTCGCTGAACGAATCGGGCGTCACGTTGACGATGCCCCAGATCCCGGTCATCAGCGCGCCGCACCCCCGAGAGGCACCGACGCGCCGATCAGGGTGATGAGCTCCGCTCGGGCGGGGGCGTCCGTGTACTCTCCGCGCGCCGCGATCGTGAGCGTCGATGCCTCGGTCTGCCGCCCGCCGCGCATCGTGACGCACCCGTGTGCCGCATCGAGCACGACCAGCACCCCGCGGGTGTCGAGGTGCTCTGCGATCGTGTCGGCGATCTGCTCCCCGAGGCGCTCCTGCACTTGAGGACGCGCCGCGAGGATCTCGACGACGCGCACCAGCGCTCCGAGCCCCACGACCTGCTCCCCGGGGAGGTAGGCGATATGCGCATGACCGGCGAAGGGCAGCAGATGGTGCTCGCAGACGGAGCGGAAGCGGATGTCGCGCAGCAGCACGGCGCCGGAGGGCAGGGTATCCGGTGCGGGGCCGCGGGAGACGCTGATGGTGCGCGCGAGCGGCTCGGCCGGGTCTTCGCCGACGCCCGAGAAGAACTCGGAGTACAGCTCGCCCATCCGCATCGGGGTCTGTTTCAGCCCTGGCCGGTCCGGGTCCTCGCCGATCGCTTCGAGCAGCTCCCTCGTGAGCCGCTCGACGCGCTGCCTGTCGACGGTCACGTCACGCCGTCGCGGGCCGCGGGTGCCCGGCTCCCGCCGAACCCTGCTGCGTGCGCGGCGTTCCGGCCGGAGCCTCCACGGATGCCGCAAGCGAGACGTCCTTCTTCGGCACCTCGATCGGAGGACGCTCGGACACCGGGCGCCCTTCGCTCGACAGCCACAGCGGGCGCTCGGGAAGCTTCTTGATCTCGGTGAAGATCTCCGCGATCTGGTTGTGGTCGAGGGTCTCCTCCTCGAGCAGCGCCAAAGCGAGCTTGTCGAGGATGTCGCGGTTCTCGCTGATGACCTCGTACGCCTCGTTGTGCGCCTGTTCGATGAGGGCACGCACCTCGGCGTCGACCCGCTCCGCGACTTTCTCCGAATACTCGCGACCACGTCCCATGTCGCGTGCGACGAACATGTCGCCGCCCTCGGTGCCCAGCTTGACCGGTCCGACCTGCGTGGTCATGCCGTACTCGATGACCATCTTGCGCGCGATCGAGGTCGCCTTCTCGATGTCGTTCGAGGCACCTGTGGTGGGGTCGTGGAACACGATCTCCTCCGCGACGCGGCCACCCATGGCGTAGGTCAGCTGGTCCTGGAGCTCGTTTCGGGTGACCGAGTACTTGTCGTCCAGCGGCAGCACCATCGTGTAGCCGAGAGCCTTGCCACGGGGCAGGATCGTGATCTTGGTCACGGGGTCGGTGTGGTTCAGGCCTGCCGCGACGAGCGCGTGGCCCCCCTCGTGGTACGCGGTGATGAGTTTCTCATGGTCTCGCATGAGACGCGTGCGACGCTGCGGCCCGGCGATCGACCGATCGATGGCCTCGTCGAGCGCGCGGTTGTCGATGAGCTGCGCGTTCGAACGCGCCGTCAGCAGCGCCGCCTCGTTCAGCACGTTGGCCAGGTCGGCGCCCGAGAAGCCCGGCGTCTTGCGGGCGACGATCTCAAGATCGACGTTCTTCGAGAGCGGCTTGCCCTTGGCGTGCACCTGCAGGATCTTGAGTCGCCCGGGCATATCGGGAGCGTCGACACCGACCTGCCGGTCGAAGCGGCCCGGGCGCAGCAGCGCGGGGTCGAGCATGTCGGGACGGTTCGTCGCCGCGATCATGATGACGTTCGTCTTCGGGTCGAAGCCGTCCATCTCGACCAGCAGCTGGTTGAGCGTCTGCTCGCGCTCGTCGTGGCCGCCGCCCATGCCCTGGCCGCGGCGCTGGCCGACTGCGTCGATCTCGTCGACGAAGATGATGGCGGGAGCGTTCGCCTTCGCCTCCTTGAAGAGGTCTCGCACACGGCTCGCGCCGACGCCGACGAACATCTCGACGAAGTCGGAGCCCGAGATCGAGTAGAACGGCACGCCTGCCTCGCCGGCGACGGCTCTGGCGAGCAGCGTCTTGCCGGTCCCGGGAGGGCCGTAGAGCAGCACGCCCTTGGGGATGCGGGCGCCCACGGCTTGGAACCGGGTGGCGTCTTGCAGGAAGTCCTTGATCTCGTGCAGCTCCTCGACGGCCTCATCGGCACCGGCGACATCGGCGAACGTGACCTGCGGCGTCTCCTTCGAGACCAGTTTCGCCTTCGACTTGCCGAACTGCATGACCCCGCGGCCACCGCCCTGCATGGAGGAGAGCATCCACCAGATGAGCAGGCCGATGAGCAGCAGCGGGAGCAGGAAGCTCAGCAACGACCAGATCGGGCTGGGCTGCGGCACCTGGTCGGTGTACCCGTCCTTGAGATCCGCGTCGTTCACGGCTTCGACGATGTCGAGACCGCGGGGCGCGACGTAGTAGAAGTAGACGTCCTGCGATCCGGTCTTCTTATCGGCCTTCTCGAGTTCGAGATTGACGCGCTGATCCCCGTCGATGATCTCCGCGTGCTTCGCGTCGCCGTCGGCGAGCATCTCGAGACCGCGATCCGTCGACACCTCCTGCGTGCTTCCGCCCGACAGCAGCGACCACCCGAGCAGCACGATGATCGGTGCGAGGATCAGATAGAGCAGCGGCCCGCGCAGGAGCCGACGGCTCTTCGATGTGCTCTTCGTCGAATTCTCTGCCAAGTCTGGACCTTTCAGAAGGAGCGTGCCGGGAGATCCAGCATCGGTAAGCGTAGCCAATGCCACTGACATCGGTCTGAGCTGCGGGCGCTTGTCCGCTCACGGCGCACTCGGCGCCCCGGCCCTGCTGCAGTGAAGCGGACGTTACTCGCCGCCGTAGACGTGCGGTGCGAGCACGGCGACGTCGCGGAGGTTGCGGTAGTCCTCGGCGTAGTCGAGGCCGTACCCGACGACGAACTCGACCGGGATGTCGAAGCCGACGTAGGCGACGTCGACCTGCACCTTGAGCGCTTCCGGCTTGCGCAGCATCGTGCAGATGCGCACCGACTTGGCGCCGCGGCTCTCGAGGTTCTCCTTGAGCCAGGAGAGAGTGAGGCCCGAATCGATGATGTCCTCGACGATCAGCACATCGCGCCCGGTGATGTCGGCGTCGAGATCCTTCAGAATCTACACGACGCCGCTCGACTTCGTGCTCGCGCCGTACGACGAGACCGCCATCCAGTCCATCTGCGCGTGGAACCGGAGCTCGCGGGCGAGGTCGGCCATCACCATGACGGCGCCTTTCAGCACGCCGACGAGCAGCGGCGGCTCGTCGCCGTAGTCGGCCTCGATCTCACGAGCGAGTTCGGCGAGCCGCTGATGCAGCTCTGCTTCGGTGTGCAGTACGACGGAGAGCTGATCGCCCAGATGTTTCGCATCCATGGGTCTATTCTTCCATTGCTGCGGCGCCGTCTGCGACACGGGCGCTGGCGGCCGGTCCGCGGGGCGAACCCGCGCGCCTCGTGAACTCGACGCGGCCGGCGACGCGGGCGACGGTGATTCCGGGAGCCTCGATCGGCCCCTGACCGCGCCAGTGCGTGACGAGGGTGGCGATCGCGAGGGTGTGCTCCCGACTGAGCTCGCTGCCGAACTCCGCTTCGGCCACCCTCCGGATGATCCGGTGACGCAGCGCCGCAGGGTTCGCCGCGAGCGCTCCTGCGGAGACCGCGATCCCGGCCTCCGCGTGCTCGACGATCTCCTCGATCTGCTCCTCGACCA
>NZ_DFQP01000103.1:0-7808 GCF_002377845.1 Microbacterium sp. UBA3486 | reverse complement strand
CAGCGCGGACGGCTCGCCCGCGGACAGGGTCATGTCGGTGCGGATGCGCGCGGGCGCCGGTGCGCTCGTGAGGCTCTGCGCAAGCGGGAGTCCGCGCTGCTGGGCGGCGAGGTCGGCGACGGCGCACTCGACCGCGCTGCGAGCCGCGGCATTGCCCCACACTGCACGGGCGATGTCGGCGGCGATCCCGGGATCACCGACGTTCCGTCCGAGCACGACCTCGGCGAGGGGTCCTGCCACCACGGCGGCGACGCTCTGCGGACTCTCCCCCGTCACGCGCCAGCTCACGGCGGCTTCGCCGTATCCTCGACGACCGTCGACGTCGCTCACCTCGACGAGCACGACGTCGAGGTGCTCCGTCTGCCGCACCGCCGTGACGAACGGACGCACCAGGGGCGACGGGACGCGGAGCACGCGGATGCGCTCCACGGCACTCAACTCAGGACTCCGCTCAACTCAGGACTCCGCTCATGCCCACTCCTTGCGCATGCGCTGTTCGGGCTCACCGAACTCCGGCTGCGTGCGGGTGGCGCCGTCGGGGTGCCAGCCCTTCGCCTCGTAGAAGCCGATCGACGGCGCGTTCGCCGCGAACACCCACAGCGCCGCGGCCTCGGCCCCGCCGTCCCGCAGGTCCGCGGTCGCCTGCGCCAGCAGCGCACCGCCGATCCCACCGCCATGGGCGCGTGGCGAGACGTACAGGGAATGCACGGCCCCGTCGATCCGCCCGTCGTCGGCAGTGGTCGCGGCGTACCGGGTGATCCCGACGATCCCGCCGTCGCGGACGGCCACGAGCACGACGCCGACCGGTTCGGCGAGCACCCGGCGCCACAGGGCCTCGGCACGCTCATCGGTCATCGCGTCGATCGCCGCGTCGGGCAGCACACCCCGGTAGCTCTCGCGCCAGCACGCGAGGAACACCTCGAGCACCCCGGACAGGTCGTCCGGGGTGGCGGGGCGCACCTGGAGGCTCACGATGCCGCGGCCTCCGTGAGCACGAGGGAGTCGATGGAGGCGACGGGTTCGGGCATCTGCAGCGGTCCGACACCGGGCGTGATGGTGCCGAGGATGCGCGGCTCGCGCGCTCCGGTGCCGCCGGGGACGATCGCGGGGACGCCGTGCATCGTGGACCAGCCGATGAGCGCGAGGAGGATCGCCTCCTTGCTGTCGGCCGCGGCGCCCAGCTCGTCGGCCAGCACGACCTCGGTGTCCGGCAGCGCGGCGCGCAGTCCGTCGAGGATCAGCGGGTTGCGGCATCCGCCGCCCGACACGGCGAGGAACCCGATGCCGGCGGCCTGCACGTCGCGCGCGACCGTGCGGACCGTGAGCTCGGTCAGGGTGCGCACCACATCGGCGACCGGGATCTCCCGGTTCTGCGCGGCGAGGTGCTCGTGCACGTAGCCGAGGTGGAAGTGCTCCTTGCCCGTGCTCTTGGGCGGGGTGAGAGCGTAGTACGGGTCGTCGAGCAGAGCAGCCAGCAGCCCCTCGTCGACCTGACCGGTGCGGGCGATCGCGGCGTCGTCGTCGTAGCCGAGCGGGTTGAGGTCGTGCTCGACGATGACCGCGTCGACCAGTGCGTTCGCGGGGCCGATGTCGTACGCGACCAGGCCGTCCTGCCGCACCACGGTCATGTTCGAGATGCCGCCCAGGTTGAGGGCTGCAGAGACCCCGGCGCGCGAACGCAGCAGCAGCTCGTCGAGGAACGACACCAGCGGGGCACCGTGGCCGCCGACCGTGATGTCGCGGATGCGGATGTCGGAGACCACGGGGGCGCCGACCTTCTCGGCGATCCAGGCCGGCTGCCCGATCTGCAGGGTGCCCAGCGCGTGCGCGCCGTCGACCCAGTGGTAGACGGTCTGCCCGTGCGAGCACACGGCATCGATACCGCCGACCTCTGCCGCGATGTCGGCCGCGACCGCGGCGAACGCCTGCCCGATGAGGGTGTCGAGCTCCGCCACCTCGGCGAGCGTGGTCTGCGCCGGTGGCAGCGCAGCGATCAGGCGCGCCCGCAGCTCGGGGGCGTAGGGCACGCTCGTCGCCGCCAGCACCGTGCCGTGCAGATCCACGCCGTGGGCGGTGAAGCCGCCACTGGTCGTGAAGTCGACGACGGCGGCATCGATCCCGTCGTGCGAGGTGCCGGAGATCAGTCCGAGGACGCGCATCAGTTCTCCTCCAGTGCGGTGCGCAGCCGACCGTCGGCCGCGTCCAGTCGTGCGGTGGCCGCGGCGAGGTCCTCGCCGCGGCGGATCATGATCGACGCGAGCTTCACGTCGTATGAGGCCGCCTCCAGTGCCGCCTTCGCCGCGCCCCGATCGACATCCGCGATGGTCTGCACCATCCGGATCGCCCGCTCGCGGAGCTTGTGGTTGGTGGCCTTCACGTCCACCATCAGGTTGCCGTAGGCCTTGCCGTTTCGCACCATCGAGATGGTCGAGAACATGTTGAGCACGAGCTTCTGGGCCGTACCCGACTTGAGCCGCGTCGAACCGGAGAGCACCTCGGGGCCGACCTCGACCTCGATCCCGTGCTCCGCCGCCGCGCTCAGGGCGGTCCCGACGTTGCAGGAGAGACCGATGCTGAGGGCACCGCGTTCGCGCGCCCGACGGACGGCGGCGATCACGTAGGGCGTGCGTCCGCTCGAGGCGATGCCGATCACGGTGTCGAGCGGACCGATGCCCGCGGCATCGATGGCCGCAGCGCCCGCTTCCGCGTCGTCCTCTGCTCCCTCGACGGGGTTCACGATCGCGCCCGGCCCTCCGGCCATGATCGCGAACACCAGCTCGGGCGGGGTGCTGAAGGTGGGCGGGCACTCCGAGGCGTCGAGCACACCGATGCGGCCGGGGGTGCCCGCGCCGACGTAGATCAGGCGTCCGCCCTGCGCCATGCGATCGGCCGTCGCCTCGATCGCGGGCACGATCTGCGTGAGGGCACGTTGCACCGCGGCGGGCACCGTGGCATCCGCCTCGTTCATGGTCTGCGCGAGTTCGGCGACGCTCATGAGGTCGAGCTCCGCATAGCGGGGATCGCTGGCCTCCGTGGCCAGTCCACCGAGATCCTCCATGGTCATCGCTTCCCTCTGTTCCGGGGATCGAGGCTGTCGCGCAGCCCGTCGCCGAGCAGGTTCAGTCCGACGACGAGGAGCACCACGATCACGCCGGGCGCGATCATGGTCCACGGGGCGATCGTGACGAGCGTGCGCGCCTCGAAGATCATCGAGCCGAGCGAGGGTGCGGGCGGCGGCGTGCCGAGTCCGAGGAAGCTCAGCGAGGCCTCGGTGAGCACGGCCCACGACAGCGAGAGCGTGACCTGCACGATGATGATCGACGTGATGTTCGGGAGCACGTGGCGGAACATGGTCGCCATGCGGCTCTGGCCGGTGCTCTTCGCGGCCTTGACGTACTCGACCTCGCGTAGCGACAGCACGGGCCCGCGGGTGACGCGGATGAAGATCGGCACGTAGACGATCGCGATGGCCACGGCGATGGTGAACCAGTTGCGCTCGAACACCGAGGCCAGCGAGAGCGCGAGCAGCAGCGGCGGGAAGGCGAACAGCACGTTCGTGACCGCGGTGATCGCCCCGTCGGAGAAGCCGCGGTAGAACCCGGCGATGAGCCCGCACACGGTGCCGACCACGGTCGCGAAGGCCACGGCGACGACCGAGATCAGCGCCGAGTTGGCGACACCGGCGGCGACGCGCGAGAACACGTCGCGCCCGAACTGATCGGTGCCGAACCAGTGCACGGCCGACGGCGGCTGCAGGCGGGACGGCGGGTCCTGCGCGAGCGGGTCGAAAGGCAGCAGGCCGAACGCCGAGACGAGGCTCAGCACGGCGAGCAGGACCACGATGATGAGGCCGGTGAGTCCGCTGCGGCTGCGCAGCAGGAGACGCACGCGCTCCATGGTGCGCCCGCCGCCGGGGGCGAGGGCCGGAGTCTGAGAGATGTCGGTCATGCGGCACGCACCCGAGGATCGATGACCCGGTACAGCAGGTCGGTGAGCAGGTTGACGATGACGAAGGCGAGGGCGATCACGAGGACGGTGCTCTGCACGAGCGCGTACTCCTTCTGCTGGATGCCGAGCAGCACCTGGCGCCCGATACCGGGGAGCGAGAAGATCTGCTCCACCACCACGGCACCGCCGAGGAGGTAGCCGAACTGCAGGCCGGTCATCGTGACGATGGGCACCAGCGCGTTGCCGAGCACGTGGCGCACCTGCAGGCGACGCGGGGGGACGCCCTTCGCCCTGGCGGTGCGGATGAAGTCGTTGGAGCGGATCTCGAGCACAGCCGTGCGGGTCGTGCGCATGATCGGTGCGGCGATGCCGAAGCCGAGCACGATCGAGGGCAGCAGCATCTGCTGGAGGTTCAGCAGCGGGTCCTCGAAGAGCGTGGCGTACGCCTGACCGTTCGGGTTGAAGCCGAACGACGAGGCGAGGATCGCCAGCAGCGCGGTGCCGAGCAGGAACGCGGGGATCGAGAGCCCGGCGAGACCGACGACCTGACCGACGCCGTCGCGGAACGAATCGGGCTTGGAGGCGGAGAGCATGCCGAGCGGGATGCCGATGGCCAGCGCGATCACGATCGAGAAGATCGCGAGCTCGAACGTCACGGGGAGGGCGGCGGCGGTGAGGTCGAGGACGCTCGTCTGCGCCCGGGACGAGAAGCCGAGGTTGCCGGTGAAGATGTTGCCCAGCCACGAGAAGAACTGCACGACGAGCGGCTGGTCGAGGCCGTAGTAGGACTCGAGGGCGGCGCGCTGCGAGGGCGTGAGAGCGGCCGCCTCGGTGCCGAGGCCGGAGCTGATCTGGTCGCCGGGGATGGCGCGCAGCATCAGGAAGACGAAGATGGCGACGCCGAGGAGCGTGCCGAGGGCTGCGAGGATGCGTCGCAGCACGCTGTTGCGGAGGAGCTGTCTGAACATGCGCGTGTGTGGGTGCCTGTCGTCGGGGAGGGAGGGGGCGCGGGGTGGCCGCGCCCCCTCGATCCGCTACTTGATGGAGGTGGTCCGCAGGTACTGCAGCGAGCCGTTCACCATCGGGACGAAGCCGTCGACGGTCGACGCGGTCGCCGTGTAGGTGTAGCTCGTGAACAGCCAGATCCACGCGGCGTTGTCCTCGAGGTTCTCCGAGACCTGCGCGTAGATGTCCTTCCGCTTGTCCGGGTCGGCCGTCTGGCGGCCCTCGGCGAACAGTGCGTCGAGCTCGGGCGAGGAGTAGCCGGCGACCTTGTTCAGGTTTCCGGTGCTCGTGAAGTACCGGCCGTACATGCCGTCGGGGTCGGGGCGACCGCCGTTGAGCGCGACCGCCGCGTCGAAGTCGGCCGCGATCCAGCGGTCGACGAACGCGCCGGACTCGAGCACCTCGAGGTCGAGCGTGATGTTCGCGTCCGCCAGCTGGGCCTTGAGGTTCTGCGCCTCGTTGACCGAGGTGGCGTACTCCCCCTGCGAGACGATCGTCTTGATGGTGACGCCGTCTTCCTTGCCCGCCTTCTTCAGGTACTCGGCGGCCTTGTCGAGGTCGCGCTCGGGGCACGGACGGGCATCCGGGTCGGACTTGTACGCGGGCGAAGTGATCGGGCCGGTGACCTCGCCCTCGCCGAGCGCAGCGGTGTCGAGCACCTCCTGACGGTCGATCGCGCACTGGATCGCGAGGCGCACGTTGACGTCGGTGAGGTCGCCGCGCGTGGCGTTCAGCTGCAGCGCGTGGTAGCTCAGCTGCGGGGTCGTGGCGACCTCCACATTGGCACCCTCGGCGGTCTGCGCGACCAGCGGGTCGTCGAACACGGCCAGCTGCACGTTGCCGGACTGCATCGCCGAGACGATCGACGACTCGTCGGGGATCACACGGAACTCGACCGTGTCGAGCAGCGCGGTGTCTCCCCAGTAGTCCTCGTTCTTGGCGAGCGTGATCGACTGGCTCGCCTTGCGGTCGCCGAGGATGAAGGGGCCGGTGCCGTTCGGCGTGGTGTTCAGCCCCTCTTCGGTGTCGTCCGAGGACAGCATCGCCATGTTGATCACGGCGAGGTTCGCGGGGAGCGCGGCGTCGGGAGCGCTGAGGGTGAGGGCGACGGTCTTCTCGTCGGTGGCCTCGACCGCGGTGACCGAGGCGAGGGAGCTGCGCGCGACGGCGGCCGTGGCCTCAGCCGCGATCGCGTCGAGCGAGTACTTGACGTCTTCCGAACCGAAGGTGCTCCCGTCGGCGAACGTGACGCCCTCGCGCAGGTGGAAGGTCAGGGTGAGGCCGTCTTCGGAGACGTCCCACGACTCGGCGAGGCCGGGGACCACGTTGAGGTCCTCGTCGAACTCGGTCAGCGTGCCGTACAGGTTCTGCAGCACATTGACGGCCTGGAACTGGGTGGCCTTCCAGGGGAACAGGGTGTCCGGGTCGCTGGTGACGCCGATGACGAGGTCGCCGCCCGCCGCGCCCTCGGAGGGCTTCGGGTCGGACGCGGGTGCGGAACACCCGGTGATGACGAGGGCGAAGGCGAGGCCCGTCGCCGTGAGAGCGCCGAGTGACGCCCAGCGTGCTGTGCTCATTGCTGGATCCTCCTGAATGTGACGCGCCGCCGTGGCGTCGGGTCAGGCGCTGTTGCCTGCCGCCCCAGTGAACGTCGTCGGTCGTGGTTGGTACCAAAAGTACACGAAGGTCACTACAGATGTAACAGAAGTTCCTCTACTGTTATGAACAGTGATCGGAGACCCCATGCCTCATGAAGCCGCCCGCGACGATGCCGGCGCACACCCCGTCCTCGTCCGCATGCGCGCGATCCGCCCCGAACTGCGTCCGAGTGAACAGCGCATCGCCGATCTGTTCCTCGCCGACCCCGCGGGCACCGCCGGCCTCTCCGTCGCCGAGCTCGCCCAGCGCTGCGACACCTCGACCACCTCGGTCGTGCGGTTCTGCAAACGCCTCGGATACGAGCACGTGCGCGAGCTGCGCAACCACGTGCTGCGCGACGTCGAGCGCGAGACCTTCGACACGGCCGCGCTCCCCGCCGTCTCCGGCGACATCGACCGCAACGACACCCTGACCGACATCGTCGCGAAGGTGTCGCTCGCCGAGACGCTCTCCCTCGCCGACACCGCCAAGGTGCTCGACACCGATTCGCTGCGGGCCTCGGTCGACGCCATCACCTCGTCGACCAGGGTCGACATCTTCGGTGTGGGCGCGAGCTCCATCGTCGGACTCGACCTGCAGCGCAAGCTCACCCGTATCGGACGCACGGCGCTGGAGTGGTCGGACCCGCACGCGGCGTGGACCTCGGCGGCGACGCTCGGCCCCGGCAATGTCGCGATCGCGGTGTCGCACACCGGTGCCACCACCGACACGATCGAGTTCCTGCTGCTCGCCCGGCAGGCCGGGGCGACCACCATCGCGATCACGAACCACGCCGGCGCTCCATTGGCCGATCAGGCCGACATCGTGCTGACCACCGCTGCCCGTGAGACCGGCTTCCGCTCCGGCGCCCTGGGCAGTCGTATCGCCCAGCTCATGGTCGTCGACTGCATCTTCATCGGCGTCGCCCAGTCGAACTACGACCGCTCGATGGAGGCGCTGCGCGACACGTTCGCCGCCGTGCACCGCGTGCGGACGGCGGGGGCGTGACCGACGGGATCGCACGCGCGCGGACGGGACTGTTCACCGCCTTCGCGGGTCTCGGGGTCACGGCCGCGTTCGTTCCCGCCATCCTCCCCTCCGCCGAGCGGGCGATCGCGGCCGACCTCAGCGCCGCCGTGCCCGCCCTGTTCGCCGGACTCCTGGTCGGGGTGCTGGCCTCGAGTCCGCTGCTGATGCGCCGGCCTCCGCGCACCGTG
>NZ_DFQP01000048.1:4280-9254 GCF_002377845.1 Microbacterium sp. UBA3486 | reverse complement strand
GCACCTGTACCTGCGTCTGCTGCGCCCGCTGCGCCCGCTGCTCCCGCACCCGCGGGCGTCCGTGCGATCCTCGTGCTCGACACGGGCGAGCGCATCGAGGTGCGCGGCACCACGCTCTTCGGGCGGTCGCCGAGTGCGGCCGCCGGCGAGGGGGAGGCGCTGCTCGTGCCGGTGATCGACGACACTCGCTCGGTGTCCAAGACGCACATCGCGGTGATGCCGGCTCGACGAGGTGTCTTCGTCGTCGACCGGGCGTCGACCAACGGCAGCGCGATCATCCGGGGCGGTGCGGAGACGGTCCTGCCGGCCGGACACCCCGCCGAGCTGAAGACCGGCGACACGGTGCGCTTCGGCGACCGGTCCCTCCACGTGGAGTGGGCATGACACTGAGTAGTGAGATGCGCCCCCGGCGCGGTGAGGACGAGCGATGAGAGTCAAGCTGACCCTGCGTCGACCCGCAGCACCCCTGACCGATGTGGTCGTGATGGCCGACTCGACGGCGACGATCGCCGACGTCGCGCGTCAGATCGCCACGACCGACCCCGCGCGCAGTATCGCCGCGGCTCCGGCGGACGTGCTCACCCTCTCGGTGGCGCCGCCGACCAGCGAGCAGCTCACCATGCTCAACCCCGACCTGCTCGTCGGTGACGCCCCGATCGGCTCCGGCTTCCTCGCCGAGGTGGTCAACGTCGGCCCGAACCGGGTATCGGTGGGAGGAGCCGGTACGCGCCCGGCCGCCGTGCTCACGGTCGTCGCCGGTCCCGCCGCGGGCCAGGAGTTCCCGCTGCCGATCGGTCACTTCCTGATCGGCCGTGATGGCGCGAACGACGTCACGATCGCTGATCCGCTGGTCTCGAAGCGGCACGCTCGTATCGAGGTCGCCGCGACCTTCGTCGAGCTGGTCGATCTGAACTCGGCGAACGGGATCCTCGTCGACGGCGGACTCGTGCAGCGGCTCCGCGTCATTCCCGGACAGAGCTTCGCGCTCGGCGACTGCGAGTTCGTCGTGCACATGGTGAGCGACTTCGACGGATCGGCCAGCGGCGACCCGGTGCTCGAGCGCGGCGGCGCTCTGATGTTCAATCGCAGCCCCCGCGTCGAGGAACGGTTCACGGGGCAGGAGCTGGATGAACCGCGCTACCCACGCGATCAGCCGTCCCGGCTCTTCCCCTGGCCCATGCTCGTCGCACCGATCCTGTTGGCCGTGACGATGTTCAGCATCACACAGCGTCCGGCCTCTCTGCTCATCGCCGCCGCCTCCCCGATGATGATGTTCGGCAACTTCATCTCCCAGAAGACCAACATCGGTCAGCGTCTGCGCAAGGAGGCGGAGTCGTTCGAGGAGCAGTTCGAGCGGCTCGAGGAGACGCTCTACCACTCCCGCCCGAAGGAGCGGGAGGTGCGGCAGAACGAGGTCCCCGCCGTCGCCGTCGTGTTCGATGAGGCGATGCGCCTCGGACCCCTGCTGTGGACGCGTCGGCCGGAGCACTGGAACTTCCTCGCCCTGCGCCTCGGCGTCTGCGAGAGCGAGGCGCGCACGCGCATCAAGCGCACCGAGACCCCGGAGGCGCTCGTCGAGTACGTCGAGCGCGTCGACCGTCTCGAGGAGCGGTACCGGATGATCGACGACGTCCCCATCCTGGAATCGCTCCAGAGCGTGGGATCCATCGGCGTCGCGGGGCCGACGTCGCTCGCGAGCGATGCGCTGCGCGGGATCGCGGTGCAGCTGTTCGGTACGCATTCCCCCAATGAGCTGGTGACCGTCGCCCTCACCGAGCCGGGCTGGGCGAATGAGCTCGACTGGCTCAAGTGGCTGCCGCACACCTCGAGCGAGCGCAATCCGTTCAAGGAGATGCCCCTCGCCGATTCCGCCTCGACAGGCACGGCGCTGCTCAGCGGCCTGGAGGAGATCGTGCTGCGTCGCTCGCGGGAATCGAAGTCCGCGCGGCCGCCGTACGGCGCCGACTGGGATCCGATGCGCTACGGGACCGACGTCAAGCGGGCAGCAGAGGACGCGACGTTCCCCGGCCAGACGGCCATCCTGGTGATCATCACGAACGACGCTCCCGTCGACCGGGCGCGACTGACCCAGATCCTCGAACGCGGTGCCGACGTCGGCGTGTACGCGCTCTTCGTCGCTCCGGTGGTCGAGGCGCTGCCCGCCGCGTGCCGCACGTTCGTCGATGTGAGCGCCGGCCTCGCCGATGCCGTGGTCGGTACCGTCCGCAGCGGCGTGGACTACCGCGGGGTGCAGGTCGAGGGCGTCTCGCACGCCTACATGACGATGTTCGCGAAGCGCCTCGCCCCGGTCGTCGACTCCAGCACGGTGATCGAGGATTCCTCCGACATCCCGAACTCCGTCAGCTTCCTCTCGCTGGTGGGGAACGAGGTCGCCGAGGATGCGAGCGCCGTGATCGACCGGTGGCGTCAGAACAACACCATCATCGATCGCTCCGGTGCTCCGCAGTCCCGGCTCAAGAAGGCCGGAAACCTGCGCGCCATCATCGGGCAGTCGCAGACCGACGCGATGACCCTCGACCTGCGCACCCAGGGTCCGCACGCGCTCGTCGGCGGGACGACCGGTGCCGGCAAGAGCGAGTTCCTGCAGGCGTGGGTGCTCGGCATGGCCGCGGCCCACAGCCCCGATCGCGTCACATTCCTCTTCGTCGACTACAAGGGCGGTTCTGCGTTCGCGGACTGCGTCGATCTGCCGCACACCGTGGGGCTGGTCACCGACCTGAGCCCGCACCTGGTGCGTCGCGCCCTCACCAGCCTGCGCGCCGAGCTGCACCATCGCGAGCACCTCTTCAACCGCAAGAAGGCGAAGGACCTCCTCGAGCTCGAGAAGCGTCGCGATCCCGAGACGCCACCGGCCCTGGTGCTGGTGATCGACGAGTTCGCCGCGCTCGCCGGGGAGGTGCCGGAGTTCGTCGACGGCGTCGTCGACATCGCCCAGCGCGGTCGTTCCCTCGGCATCCACCTGATCATGGCGACCCAGCGCCCCGCGGGCGTCATCAAGGACAATCTGCGCGCGAACACGAACCTGCGCGTCGCGCTGCGGATGGCCGATGAATCCGACTCGAAAGACGTCGTGGACGATCCGGTGGCGGCGACGTTCCCGCCCTCGCTGCCTGGACGCGGCATCGCGAAGACCGGTCCGGGTCGCCTCGTGCCGTTCCAGTCCGCCTATGCGGGCGGGTGGACGACCGATGAGGTGCAGGTCGCCGAGGTCAAGGTCGCCGAACTCCGCTTCGGCTCGATCCAGACCTGGGAGGCCGAGCAGGCTCCCGAATCCGACGCCCACGATGAGGATCTCGGACCCAACGACCAGAAGCGCATCGTGGCGACACTCGTGAACGCGGCACGCGAAGCCCGCATCCCCGCGCCTCGGCGTCCGTGGCTCGACGACCTCGAGGGCGCCGTCGATCTGCGCGACCTCCCGGTGCTCGGCGACGGGCAGGTGCTGCTCGGCAAGATGGATGTCCCGGAGCGGCAGCTGCAGGAGCCCGCGTACTTCCACCCCGACAAGGACGGGTCGCTCCTGGTCTACGGGACCAGCGGATCGGGCAAATCGACGGTCTTGCGCACGATCGCGATCGCGGCGGGTTTCGAGCCCGCGCATTCGCACGTCGAGGTGTACGGACTCGACTTCGGATCGGGTTCGCTGAAGAGCCTGGAGATGCTGCCCCACGTCGGCTCGATCATCTCGGGCGACGACTCGGAGCGTGTGCAGCGTGTGCTGCGCTCGC
Source organism: Microbacterium sp. UBA3486 (assembly GCF_002377845.1). NCBI lineage: Bacteria > Bacillati > Actinomycetota > Actinomycetes > Micrococcales > Microbacteriaceae > Microbacterium > Microbacterium sp. UBA3486. The sequence goes on along the minus strand of NZ_DFQP01000048.1, from coordinate 5,505 downwards.
TGGCAGCCGTGCTCGACGACCGTGGCAAGCGCTTCAGCGCCGCCAACGCCTCCAGCCTGACCGAGTACCGGGAGATCACCGGCAAGGATGAGGCCCGAATCCTGTTCCTGATCGACGGGTTCCCGCAGTTCCGCGGCGAGTGGGAGTCGACCACCGCGCGGATGCCGTTCTACCAGACCTTCATGCGCATCCTCGGGGAGGGGCGCCCGCTGGGCGTGCACGTGATCGCGAGCGCCGACCGTTCGGGCTCCGTGCCCACCGCGGTCAGCGCCAACGTGTCGCGGCGCGTGGTCCTGCGGCTCTCCGACGAATCGGGGTACGCGATGCTCAACGCGCCCAAGGACGTGCTGGACGAGCGTTCGGCTCCTGGTCGCGCCATCGTCGACGGCCGGGAGACCCAGATCGCCACGCTCGGCGGCACCCCGAACGTCGCCGAGCAGACCAAGCTCCTCGAGGGCCTGGCCGATCGACTGCGTGCGGCCGGGGCACGCGACGTGCCCGAGATCGGTGCTCTGCCCACGCGTCTGTCGGTGCGTGATCTGCCCGATCGTCTCGGCGAGTTCCCGGTGCTCGGTGTGGCGGAGGATACTCTCGCCGCGCGCGACTTCGACCCGGTCGGTACGTTCGTCGTGGCGGGACCGCCGTCGTCGGGCAAGACCAACGCTCTCAAATCCCTCATCACGTCGATGCGCCGGCTCGATCCGTCCACCGTGCTGTTCCATTTCGGCGGACGTCGTGCCCAGCTCAAGGACTACGCGAGTTGGACACGCAGCGCGGTGACGCCGGAGGATGCGAAGGAGCTCGCCAAGGAGATCACCGAGCTGATCGCCGACGACGCGCTCCCGACCAGAGTGCTCATCGTTGTCGAGGACGTGCCCCAGTTCGCCGACAGTCCCGCCGAGCGCGAGATGAAGGCCCTCTTCCAGGCGATCAACCGCAGCGACCACCTGCTCATCGGCGACGCCGACGTCACGCAGGTCACGAGCGGTTTCGGGTTCATCGGCGACTTCAAGGCCGGGCGCAAGGGCATCATCCTCAAGCCCGACTCCTTCGACGGTGACGCGGTGTTCAAGGTGCCGTTCCCGAAGGTCAAGCGCACCGACTTCCCCGAGGGACGAGGCATCTTCGTGCAGGCCGGTCGCCAGGTCACCGTGCAGCTGCCCCTCGTCGAGGGAGCGACGGGCAGCTGACTCGTGTCCGTCGATGGGGAGTTGTCCCCATCGAC
>NZ_DFQP01000048.1:3090-4071 GCF_002377845.1 Microbacterium sp. UBA3486 | reverse complement strand
TTCACGAAGAGGGTCGACCACGGTGGTCGGCCCTCTTCGTCGTGTACGGGCGTTTACTCTGGGAGCATGAGTGCGTCTGAAGCTGTCGAGGAGTTCGAACGCGGTGTGTTGGAGGCGAATGCGCCCCTGGCCGCGCTGCACGAGGCGGCGGGGGTCTCGGGTGATGCGCGGATGCGGGAGCTCGCGACTCACATCGCGTTCCCGTCCTGGCCGGGAGCCACGTCCGCGACAGCCTTGAAGCGCGCGGCTCAGGAGGCGGAGATCACCGCGGTGCTGGATGAGTACGCGGCCTCCGCTCGCTCGATGATCCGACCGGCAGACCAGGAGCGTTGGGAGCTGTTGGTCGCCGACATGCAGCGCAGGAGCGGCGAGGGATTCCTCGCCGACGAGCTCGGGCGCAGCGCGGTGGGAGCCTCGCTGCTGCGGGCGAAGCTCGGCGGGCGTCCGCATCGGGCGCAGCAGCGCGGCGGTATCGACTGCGCATGCGGCTATGCGGTTGACGGCGTCATGCCGCAGAAGCTGTGTCCGGAGTGCGGTGACGTGCTCCTGCGGCGCTGGGTGGCCGAGGAACGGCGACTCCTGCGAGCCATGCCTGCGTACGCGGAAGAGGTCACCCGAGTGATCGAGGTGACTGCGCAGAAGCAGGCCAAAGCGGCCCAGAGCCGCGGCGACTACACGGCTGACGAGGCGAGCGCGACGCGCAGGGCCGGCGGACGACGGCTCGCACGTCTCCGCCGCGCGCACCGCGTGGAGCTGGCGAAGCTCGACCTCCGGCGTTGGTCGAGCTTCGTCGAGCTGCTCTCCCGAGACGCGCGCCCTGCGGTTCGGACCACCGCTGCGAAGGCGCAGAAGCGCGGCCTCGGTGCTGCGGCGCTCACTGAACTCTCGCTCCTCTCGATGGCCGACGTGATCAAGGTCGCTGAGCGCATCCTGGAGAAGCGCAGGAACAGCAGCTGGAAGGTCTGAGGTGTCGGCGCGAAG
>NZ_DFQP01000048.1:0-3085 GCF_002377845.1 Microbacterium sp. UBA3486 | reverse complement strand
CGATGGGGAGTACTCCCCATCGCGTCGTGCGGTGCTTCCCAGTAACGTCGTAGCGTCCGGGAAAGAAGGAGGGGGCCATGGCAGGCGAACGCATGCTCGTGCCGATCAGTGATCTGCGAACGACCAGCGAGAAGCTCACGGCGATCGTGGCCGAGCTGGAGTCCGCTGCGGCGAAGCAGGACGATGTCGAGAACGCCGTGGGAAGGCCGTACGGTGACGGACGTCTGAAGGATCGCTGCCACGACTTCGAGGGCAGCTGGAACGACAGCCGCGACAAACTGCTCACCAAGCTCAAAGAGGTCGCCGGCCGGGTCAAGGGCACGGTCGACGAGGTCACGAGCCTCGACACCGAGATGGCGACGTCGATGGAGCAGTCGGGTTCGGGGAACGCACCAGGTGCCGGGCGTCAGCCGGCAGCGGTCTAGGGGGAGAAGCAGATGCAGACGAACAAGGGACGTGACGTCGAAGTCGTGGCCGGCGATGCCGTGGCGATCGCCGACCGGGGAACGAAGATCGTCGAGCTCGGCGACAGCATGGTCAGTGCCGCTGCCACGCTCAAGGGCATCAAAGACGGCTCCATCGATGGCGAGGGCTATGCGATGGACAAGATCAAGGATGTCGTCGATGACGTCCACAAGGATCTCGATGAGGCGGGTCGCCGCTACAAGCCGGCCGGGACGACGCTGAGCAATTACGCCACGGCGCTCGAGACCGCGCAGAGTCGTATGCGCACCATCGTGGCCGATTGCCAGACGAGCCTCACCGAGCTCCAGACCGCGCAGTCGAACGCGGCCGACGCCGCCGACGCGCTCCAGGCGCACAACACCTCGACGCGGCTGAATCCGCCGGCCGAAGAGGACGCGGCAGCGAACACGACTGCCGGCACGAATCTCGCGAACGCCGCCTCCGGTGCGGCGTCCACGCTGAGCACCGCCGAGACGACCCACAACGACAACCTCGACGCGTTCGACGGCGAGTACGACACCTGGCACACCGCCTACGAGACCGCTGTCTCGGGCCTTACCGACGCGAACAAGATCGGGGAGGACTCCACCTGGGAGAACATCGCCGGTGTCCTCGCCGTGGTCGCGGAGTGGGTGAGCTGGATCGGCCTCGCGATCGCCGTGCTCGGACTCATCATCGGCGGGCCCTTCTTCGCGATCGCGGCCCTCGTCGTGGGCGTCATCGCGCTCGCTCTGACGGTGGCACTGATGTTCGACGGGCGCAAAGGCTGGGGTGATCTCGCGATGTCGATCATCGGGGTGCTCCCGATCGGGAAGCTCGGACAGGGTCTCGGGAAGTTCTTCAAGGCGATTCCGAAGCAGCTCACAGGGCCGCTCGGCCAGATCCGCAACATCCGTGGGATCACCGCGGCTCCGAAGGGCAGCTGGGGGGTGATGAGCAAGGCGAACTTCGCGAACTTCGTGCAGAACGCCTCGCGGACGCGTATGACGGGTCCGTTCACCTTGGCGGGGCTCGGCCAGCGTTTCCTCGGCGGAGCCAACCGGTCATTCACCGTCTCGTTCCAGGAGGCGGTCGCGGCCGGCACCGGGTACGGGAACCGGCTGATCAACCAGCTGCCGGATGCGCTCTCCAGCCTCGCGAAGTCTCCGGCTCCCGACCTGTTCGAGCAGGCGTACAACGTGTACAAGTGGGCGGACAAGGGCGTGGCCCTCGCGGGCGGCAGTCCTTCCGGTGGTCTGTCGCCGGCCAGCATGCTCAACGGTCTCACCCGATGACGTCGGTGCCGGTCGCCGACGGCGCGGCGCGATGGGACTTCGCCTACGACGCGGAGTGGTTCATCCCGCTGCCCGCGGCTGATCTGCTGCGGCGAGAGCAGAGCATCGGGGAGCAGTGGGTGTCGGCTGCGGTCGAGCACTACGCCGAACGGTCCCCGCTCACGGACGGCGACCGCGAGGCACTCGCTTTCACGGCCGAAGGCATATTGGGCCTCGCTGGCAACGCTGCCGTGCAACTGTGGTTCGTCCCCCGTGGCGTGTACAGCGACGTCGTGGTCGAGGTGACGGTCTCCGCGGCAGCCGACCTGGATATCCCTGCCATCCTGACCGAGATCGCCACCCTCCCTGACTCGACGGCGTCCGAGCTCACGGCACTGGAGACCGACACCCACGGCAAGGGCTTCCTCCTGCGCCGCACGTCCGCCGTGCTCCTCGACGACGGCGAGGCACGCCCCATCGCGAACTGGACGGTGATGCTCAGCGACGGCGACTCTGCGATCATGATCGAGGCGATGGGGTCGACGCTCGAGCCGTTCGCCCTCATGGAGGAGCAGATCCCGAAGATCATCGCCGGTATCACGTTGCCCTCAGACGTGCCCGCGTGATCGCCGACCGCACGATCGACACGAGGAGTGCCGCCCGATGAACGAGATGAACGACCTCGGCGTGGAATTCCGCTACGGCGTCCCCGCCTTCCGCCTCGTGCTGCCTCCGGGCTGGGCGACGCACCTGCCGACGAACGCCGGGCAGCAGGAGGATGTGCGCAAGGCCAGCGCGATCTTCATGCAGGCCGGGCGTCCCGATCTCGACGCGGAGTTCCGCACCATGATGGCGCAGGCCAATCAGGGCATGCGGCGCACCAAGGTATTCGCGATCTATCGGCAGGAAGACGTGCCGATGGACGAACTCCTGCCCCTCTCGATCACGGCCTCCGCCCTCGACGCACCCGACGGCGAGAATCTCGACGCCTGGGTGACCGAGGCATTCCGCGTCCGTGGCGCGGTCTTCCTCGACGAGAACATCAAGCACATCGTCCGCTGGTCCACCGAGGCCCAGCGCCCCGCGGGCGCGCCCGCGATCGAGGGAGTCGGCGGCCGCACGGTGACCTACATCATCCCGGTGCCGGGAACGCTGCGCCGTAAGGCGCTCGTGTTCACGTCGACCATCGTGATCCCGGACGGCGACGTGATCCCCGCTGAGGTGCTCGACGGCATCGAGTTGCTCAGCGACGCCATGATCTCGACCTTCGCGTGGGAGCAGCTGGCCGAGGAGCCGGCAGTCCCCGTCACCGCCGAGCAGGCGCCGACCGACCGCCGCTGAAGCCGCTGCGGGGATGGGGAGTTGTC
>NZ_DFQP01000033.1:0-10017 GCF_002377845.1 Microbacterium sp. UBA3486 | reverse complement strand
AAGGGGGCGGACGCCGCAGCGTCCGCCCCCTTCTGTCGACTTATGCGTCGACTACTCAGCGCAGTGCGTCGACGATACCGTTCAGCGTCGTGGACGGACGCATGACCGCTTCGACCAACGCGTCGTCCGGACGGTAGTAGCCGCCGATCTCGACGGGCGCGCCCTGCACGGCGTTGAGCTCGGAGACGATGGCCTCCTCGTTCTGCGCGAGCGTCGCGGCGATCGGTGCGAACGCCGCAGCGAGGTCGGCGTCCTTCGTCTGCTTCGCCAGCTCCTGAGCCCAGTACAGACTCAGGTAGAAGTGGCTGCCGCGGTTGTCGATCGTGCCCAGAGCACGACCGGGCGAGCGGTCCTCCTCGAGGAACGTCCCGGTCGCGGCGTCCAGCGTCTCGGCGAGCACTCGGGCCTTCTCGTTACCGGTGCGGTCGGCGAAGTGCTCGAGCGAGGCAGCCAGCGCGAAGAACTCACCGAGCGAGTCCCAACGCAGGTAGTTCTGCTCTACGAGCTGCTGCACGTGCTTGGGCGCCGAGCCCCCGGCACCGGTCTCGAACAGGCCGCCGCCGGCGAGCAGCGGCACGATCGAGAGCATCTTGGCGCTCGTGCCGACCTCGAGGATCGGGAACAGGTCGGTCAGGTAGTCGCGCAGCACGTTGCCGGTGACCGAGATCGTGTCGAGCCCGTGACGCATGCGAGCGAGCGTGTAACGCGTGGCCTCCTCCGGCGCGAGGATGGTGATCGTGAGGCCCTTGGTGTCGAGGGTCGCGAGACCCTGGTGCACCTTGGCGATGATCTGCGCATCGTGCGAACGGTTCGCGTCGAGCCAGAAGACGGCGGGGTCGCCGGTCGCACGGGCGCGGGTCACCGCGAGCTTGACCCAGTCCATCACCGGGATGTGCTTGGTCTGCGTCGCGCGCCAGATGTCGCCCTTGCCGACCGTGTGCTCGATGAGCACGGTGCCCTCGCTGTCGAGCACCTGGACGATGCCGTCTGCCGCGATCTCGAACGTCTTGTCGTGGCTGCCGTATTCCTCAGCCGCCTGCGCCATCAGCCCGACGTTGGGAACCGTGCCGATCGTGGCCGGGTCGAGCGGACCGTTCGCGATCACGTCGTCGATCACAGCCTGATAGACGCTCGCGTACGAGGAGTCGGGGATGACGGCGAGCGTGTCGGCCTCTTCGCCCTCCTTGCCCCAGAGCTTGCCGCCGTTGCGCACCAATGCCGGCATCGACGCGTCGACGATCACATCGCTCGGCACGTGCAGGTTCGTGATGCCCTTGTCGGAGTTCACGTACGACAGACGCGGGCCCTCGGCGATGGCCTTGTCGAAGGCCGCGGCGATCTCGGAACCGTCGGCCACGTTCGCGAGACCCGAGAGGATCGAGCCGAGCCCGTCGTTCGCGCTGAGGCCCGCAGCGGCCAGCTTGTCTCCGTACTGCGCGAACACGTCTGCGAAGAACGCCTTCACGACGTGACCGAAGATGATCGGGTCGCTGACCTTCATCATGGTCGCCTTGAGGTGCACCGAGTACAGCACGTCGTCGGCCTTGGCCTCCTCGAGCGTCTGGGCGAGGAACGCGTCGAGCTCCTTGGCGGAGAGGAACGTCGCGTCGATGATCTCGCGCGGGAGGACCTTGAGCCCCTCCTTCAGGACCGTGACCGTTCCGTCCTCCGCCGTGTGGCGGAAACTCAGCACGTCGTCGTGTGCGGCGACCCAGGAGCGCTCGTTGTGCTTGAAGTCGTCGTGACCGAGAGTCGCGACGCGCGTCTTGGAGCCCGCGGCGAAGGGCTTGTTGCGGTGCGGGTGCTTCCTCGCGTAGTTCTTCACTGCCAGTGGTGCGCGTCGGTCGCTGTTGCCCTCACGCAGCACCGGGTTCACGGCGGAGCCCTTGATGCGGTCGTAACGAGCGCGGACGTCCTTCTCCTCGAGCGAGGACGGCTCGTCCGGGAAGTCGGGGATGTCGTAGCCCTGCTTCTGAAGCTCGGCGATGGCCCCCTTCAGCTGCGGAATGGAAGCCGAGATGTTCGGCAGCTTGATGATGTTCGCCTCCGGGAGCGTGGCGAGACCGCCGAGCTCGGCGAGCGAATCGCCCACCTGCTGCTCCGGGGTGAGCTTCTGCGGGAAGGCGGCGAGGATGCGGCCTGCCAGCGAGATGTCGCGCGTCTCCACCTCGATACCGGCCTGGCCGGTGAATGCCTGGATGATCGGGAGGAACGAGGCGGTGGCGAGCGCCGGTGCCTCGTCTGTGTACGTGTAGATGATGGCGTCGTCGGTCACCGGGAGGTACTCCGTTCGCGGGGAAATTTGTCTCGATACCAAGATACCTGAGCCGGTCTGGCCCTGCGGCCTCGGCCCACGACCGGTGGCCACCCCATATCGACGAACGGCCAGAGCGCAGCGAAATGTTGTCCGGAAAGGTGTCGCGCCTGCCGGGAGGGGTTAGCCTGGGTCCATGTCCGAACTGCGCATGGTCGAACTCTCCGCTGCGACGATCGTCGCCGTGAACAACCTGTCGCTCAAGCCCGGGCAGGAGCAGTTCCTCGCTCCGGTCTCGTACGGGATCGCAGCGACCGTCATCAACCCGCAGACCTCCTGGCAGCGGGTGATCCTGGACCGCAACGAGGTCGTGGGCTTCGTCAGCGCCAACTTCGACGCGGAGGCACCGGAAGAGCACTTCCGTTCGGTGCTGTGGCGCATCAACGTCGATGCCGACGACCAGGGCCGCGGTGTCGGCCGGTACGCCGTCGAGGCGCTCGTCGATGAGGCCCGCGCGCGCGGCGTCGACCACGTCAACGTGATCTACGAGGCGGGCGAAGGCGGTCCGGAGACCTTCTTCCACCGCGTCGGCTTCACCCCTGTGGGCGAGACCGCCTACGGCGAGGTCATCGCCGAGATCCGGGTCACGACCTAGACCGGGCGGCGGGGTCTCGAATCCCCTCCCCCATCGAGACCTCGTCGCCCTTTCACGGGGTTCCGGGGGAGCGCTCTCACGACCTCCTCATGTGACGCGCTGTCGTGGCGTCCCCCTCGTGACTCAGGGGCGTTCGTCCGGCTTGCCACCGCCGGGCTTGCGCCGATTCGTCCACGACGAGAGGGCGGCCGCAGCCGCACCGGCCGCCCGGTCGAGGGCTTCCGCGGAACGGCTGAGCATGTCCTGCGCAGCGTCCTGCCACGCTGCCGTGGTCGGCGCCTCCCCCGCCTGCACCTTCGCGGCGTGCTCGGCCGCTTCGAACGCGCGCTCGAGCTCGGCGACGGCATCGCGATAGGCGGCGAACTCCGCCGGGGTGATGCGTCCGGCCGCCGCGCGGCGCATGTCCGTCGCGTGGCCGGCAGCACGGAAGTAGGCCGCCGTCTCGGGACTCTTGACGTCGGTCATCGCCGGATAGGAGATCTGCAGTGCCGGATCGGTCTCGTACCGCATCCACCGCGCCGTCACAGCATCGTGAGCGGCGTGCAGCCGCTCCAAGGGAGGGGGCTCCGATGCCGAGGGCACCGCGGCCCGCGCCGCGTTGAGACGCACCTGACGCGCGCGGACATCGGCCGAAGCGGCCTTCGCATCACGCTCCCGCTCCTTCAGCATCCGTCGCGCACCGGCAACCTGTTCGGCCGTCGCCCGCTGCGCCGCCCGCTCAGCGGTGACGCGAGCCAGGTCGGCGCGTGCGATCTTCCAGGCGGTGCGCCTCTCGGCCGCGGCCAGTTGCGCCTCCCTGAGATCATGACGCGCAGCATCGACTGCGAGGCGGCGTCCGCTCACCGTGCTGTTGCGACGACGCATTCCCATCACCCCCACCGTCCCCGCGGCGACCGCACTCGGCGCGATCCACCACCACTCGGCAACGAGCAGCAACGGGTCCATACCTCGATGCTACCCACGCACCGCGCTCGATGCGCGCCCCCGGACGTTCGCCCGAGGTCTCGACTGCTGCGGCTGTGATCGCCTCGCCGAGACGATGAGGCGGGCGTGGTCGCAGCAGTCGAGAGGGCGATCAGACGAGCGTCTCCTGCCATGCCGCGTGCAACTGTGCGAACTTGCCTGTTCCGCCGATGAGCGCGGCAGGGGTGTCGTCCTCGATGATGCGTCCGTGCTCCATCACGAGAACACGGTCGGCGATCGCGACCGTCGACAGGCGGTGCGCGATGATGATCGCCGTACGGTCTTTGAGAAGGGTCTGCAGGGCATCCTGGATCAGTCGCTCCGACGGGATGTCCAGCGACGCCGTGGCCTCGTCCAGGATCAGCACCGCCGGGTCGGCGAGGAAGGCCCGGGCGAACGAGATCAGCTGACGCTGACCGGCCGAGACCCGACCGCCGCGCTTGTTCACATCGGTGCCGTAGCCGTCGGGGAGCGACGAGATGAACCCGTCGGCGCCCACGGCCCGCGCCGCCGCCTTGATCTCGTCGAGCGTCGCCTCCGGCTTGCCGAGGGCGATGTTGTCGGCGACGGTCCCGCTGAACAGGTAGGCCTCCTGCGTGACCATGACGATCGCGCGGCGGAGGTCCTTCGGGTGCAGCGAGCGCAGGTCGACGCCGTCGAGGGTGACCCGCCCTTCGGAGGGGTCGTAGAACCGTGAGATGAGCTTGGCGAGTGTCGACTTGCCCGCGCCGGTCGTGCCCACCAGAGCGATCGTCTGCCCGGCCGGGATGTCGAGGGAGAAGTTCGGGAGGATCGTCTTCTCTCCGTTGTAGCCGAACGTCACCTCGTCGAACTCCACGTGCCCGCGGGCTTCCCAGAGGTCGATCGGCTTCTCGGGATCCGGAACCGTCGGCACCTCCTCGAGCACGCCCGACACCTTCTCCAGCGCGGCCGTGGCCGACTGGTAAGAGTTCAGGAACATCGCGATCTCCTGCATCGGGGCGAAGAAGTTGCGCACATACAGCACCGCCGACAGCAGCACGCCGACGGTCAGCGCCCCCTCGGAGACACGGATACCACCCCACAGCACGACGATTCCGAGCACGAGGGCCGCGACACCCATGAGCCCGGGCTCGAACGTGCCGAACAGCAGCATCGAGCGACGGTTGACGTCGCGATAGTCACCGGCGATCTCCTGGAACGCCTTGTCGTTGCGCGGCTCCTTGCGGAAAGCCTTCACGGCGCGGATGCCGGTCATCGTCTCGACGAACTGCACGATCACCTTCGCGCTGATCACCCGCGACTCGCGGTAGACCAACTGCGAGCGCGAGTAGAACCACTTCATCAGGAAGAACAGCGGCACGCCGCCGATCGCCAGGATGAGACCCGACTGCCAGTCCCAGAAGCACAGCGCGATGAAGGTGAAGAGCCCGAAGAGCACTCCGGAGACGAGCTCGTTCAGCCCCCCGTCGAGGAGCTCCTTGATCGAGTCGAGGTCACTCGTCTGGCGCGAGATGATGCGCCCGGACGTGTACGACTCGTGGAACTCCAGGCTCAGGCGCTGGGTGTGCAGGAAGATGCGTTTGCGCAGATCGAGCAGCACCGCCTGGGTGAGCTTGGCCGCGATGATCACGTACCACGCGATCAGCACGGCGGCGAGCGCACCCGCCAGCAGATAGATGCCGCCGATCATGAACGTCGGCATCCAGTCGGCCCGATCGATGGCCGCGGGCAGCGCGCGATCGAGGCCGATGCTGATGAGGATAGGGCCGGCGACCTGGAGGGCGGTCGACACGATCAGCACCGCGGCGGCGAGGACGATCCTCGGCTTCAACGGGCTGACCAGGGATCCGAGGAGTCGGAGGGATCGACGACGGATCTCCCGGCTCTCTTCGCGGGTGTACTCGGAACGATCCTCGTTCTGGGTTCCGGTGACGGCGGAGCTCATCGCTGCACCTCCTTCTCGGTGATCGGGTCTTCGTCGGCGGCCTGCATCCCGAGGCCCTCGCGGACCTCTTCGTCGATCTCGGCCTGCTCATCGCGGATCACGGGGATCGCGCCGGTGCGCGCCGCTTCCTCGGCCTCCAGGCTCGAGATGACGTGGCGGTAGTGCCGGCTCGACTTGAGCAGCTCGGAGTGCGTCCCCACCGCCGTCACACGACCCGCCTCGAGCAGGGCGACGCGGTCGGCGAGGGCGACGGTCGAGGGCCGGTGCGCCACGATCATGGCCGTGGTGTCGGCGAGCACGTGCCGCAGGGCCTCCTCCACGAGGGCCTCGGTGTCGACATCGAGAGCCGACAGCGGGTCGTCGAGCACGAGCACCTTCGGCTTCGCCGCGACCGCACGGGCGAGGGCGAGCCGCTGACGCTGGCCGCCGGAGAGGCTGAGCCCCTCTTCACCGATCACCGTCTCGACGCCGTCGGGCAGCGCGTCGACGAACGACGCCTGGGCGACGTCGAGGGCCTCGCGGAGCACCCGCTCGCCTTCGTCGCTGTGCACATCGAGTTCGGCACGTCCGAGCAGCACGTTCTCACGGACCGTCGCCGAGAACAGTGTCGCGTCCTCGAACGCCATGGCGATGTGCTGACGGAGCTCGGCGAGAGGGAGATCCCGCACATCGACACCGTCGAGCGTCACCTTGCCGCCCGTCACGTCGTACAGACGCGTGGGCAGCGTGGTGAGAGTGGTCTTGCCGCTGCCGGTCAGGCCCACCAGCGCCATGGTCTCACCCGGGCGCAGCACCAGGTCGATGCCGTCGAGCAGATCCCGCTCGTGGGCACCGGCGTCCTGATAGCGGAAGTGCGCGTTCTGGAACGCGAGCTCCCCGCGCGGGTTCTCGATGTGCACCGGGTTCTCCGGGTCGGTGATGGTGTTGGTCTCCGAGAAGATGTCGAACACGCGGTCGGTCGCCGTGCGCGCATCCAGCATGAACGAGAACAGGAAGCCGATCGACTCGATGGGCCACCGCAGCACGACCGCCATCGCGAAGAAGGCGAACAGCTGTGCCTCGTCGATCTGCCCCACGGAGATCAGCCAGATGCCGGACATCAGGCTGAGACCGAAGGCGATCTGCGGCATGAGGTCGAGCCAGAACCAGATCGACGCGATCGCGCCGGCCTTGCTCATCTCGGTCTCGCGCAGCGTCTCGGCCTGGCGGCTGAAGCGGCTGAGAGCGTGCTTGCCACGACCGAACGCCTTGAGCACGCGGATGCCGTGCACGCTCTCCTCGACGCTCGTGGCGAGGTCGCCGGCCTGATCCTGGCTGCGACGGGTAAGCGCGCCGTAGCGCTTCTCGAACAGGTAACCGCGGATCCACAGCGGGATCGCGGTCACCAGGAAGATCGTGCCCAGCAGCCAGTGCCAGCGGAACAGCAGCACGGAGCCGATGATGATCGTGAGGATGTTGACGACCAGCAGCACGAGCCCGAACGCGAGCCAGCGGCGGATGAGGCCGATGTCCTGCATCATGCGGCTGAGCAGCTGTCCGGAGCCCCACCGGTCGTGGAACGACACCGGAAGGGTCTGCAGGCGCGAGTAGAGCTCGGTGCGCATCTTGTACTCGACCTCGGTCGACGGGTTGAGCACGAACTGGCGTCGCAGCCACACCATCAGGGCCTCGCCGAGGGCGAGAGCGAAGACGGCGACGGCACCCCAGACGATGGCGCTGATCTCACCGGAGCGAACGGGTCCGCTGATGATCTGCTCGAGCACGATCGGGATCATCAGGGCGATGACGGCGGCGATGAGCGCGCTGGCGGCACCGCCGGCGAGCCGCCAGATGACGGGCTTCACGAAGGGCTTCAGGCGCCACAGTGCGGCCGGAGTGGAAAGGGTCGATGAAGGCGAGGGATTCTGCACGGAAGGCGAGGAAGACATGTCTCTCAGACGAGTTTCGTATGGAAAGCGGTTGCGGAAGGGGACGGATACGAGAGCGGACTCGTGGAGTCCGGCATCCGACGAAGAAGGGGCGGGGTGGCTCTAGGAGAGCGGACGCGCCGGGGTCGAGCCGAGAGCTGCGATCCGCGCGGTGGCGATCGTGGTCATGGTGTCCTCCTCAGGGGCTCGGCGATGTCGTCCGGTTGGCGCGACAGCCCACCAGCCTATTGCTGTGAACCAGCTGAAAGCAAGAGTCATTCCCGATCCGTCGACCGCGGCTCTCGATGACCGCGGAGGGGAGACGCCGGAGCCTCAGGCGAGGGCAGCGGCTCCGAGCCCGGATCGGAGGAAGCGCTGCAGGTTGCCACCGAGGACCGCGAGGATCTCCTCTTCCCGCCAGCCACGACGCATCAGCGCCTCGGTCACGAGCGGGAGACCTGCCGGGCCCTCGAGGCCCGGCAGGTACCGATCGGCCGGCACGCCTTCGATCGTCGTCTGCACGCAGCACGGTGCCGTGGTGTCTTCCAGCACTTCGCGGACGAAGTCCGGCCCCATCCCGACGTGTTCGATTCCGGCGACCGACACCACGCGTTCGAAGTGGTCGATCAGTGTGTCGATCGTGTACGCGCTCTCATGCAGGTACGGAGCGAAGAAGTTGACGCACACGACTCCCCCGCTCTCGGCGACCCCGGCGATCTGGGCATCGGTGAGGTTGCGGTGGTGGTCGAACAGCGCACGGGCCGAGGAATGCGTGGCCATGACCGGGCGCGTGGCGAGCTCGAGCACGTGATCGACCCCGCCCGCTCCGAGGTGGCTGATGTCGAAGATCATGCCGATGCGCTCCATCTCGTCGAGCGCTCGGACCCCGGTTCGCGTCAGCCTGCTGCCTGCGGCGTCTTCGCCGCTGCCGTCGGCGAACGCGCTGCGCCCGAAGTGCGCCACCGAGCCGATCCGCACCCCGAGCCGATGCACGGTCTCGAGGAGCTCGACGTCGTCGGCGATGCCGGGCATCCCCTCCAGGGCGAGCACCAGCGCGATGCGGCCCTCGCCGATCACCCGATCGATGTCGTCGCCATCCCCGCACAGACCGACGGTGTCTGCGTTGCCCTCCGCCAGCCGATGCGCGGCCTCGATCATGCGGAGGGTGCGACGCAGCGCCCCCTCCGGGCGATACACGTCATCGATGAACACGGGCAGCACCTGCAGCCCGACACCACCTTCGTGCAGCTGGGGAAGCCACTGGGCACGGAAGTAGTCCGACCACTCGTCCGCGGGGCGGCTCGCCACCGAGCAGAGCAGATCGTTGTGTGCGTCGGCGACGACGGCGCGGCGGTGGAGGGCGAGTGCATCGTTGGCGGTCACGGGACGAGCCTATGGCCGCGTCGGTCGGGATGCTTCGTCGACGGGCACCATGTCGACCGCCCGTCGTGGTGCCTGCGACTCAACCCGCGCGACTCTCGCGCGCGAGCAGGCTCTCCTTGACATCGATCCCCCAGGCGAATCCGCCGAGGGTGCCGTCGGTGCGCAACACCCTGTGGCACGGGACGAACAGCGCCGGCGCGTTGCGCGCGCAGATGGATGCCGCCGCGCGCACGGCGCGGGGATTGTCGAGCCGCGTCGCGAAACCGGTGTACGTCAGAGGCTCGCCCGGCTCGATCGACCGCAGCGCCGACCAGCCGGCGAGTTGGAGGGCTGTTCCGGTCTGCTTCACGGCGACATCGTCGATCGCGGAGAGGTCGCCGGCGTAGTACGCGAGCGCTGCCTCGGCGGCCTCGGTCTCACCGTCTCGGAGATCTTCCGGTCGGTGCGCCGCGGACAGCCTGCCGAGGATCGCCTCGACGTCTGAGGTCCAGCCGGACGACAGTACGCGCTGCCGGTCGTCGGCAAGGATCGTGAAGGCGCCGTCCGGCGTCTCGATGGTCTGGATGAGGGCGGTCATGGGGTCTCCTTCTTCGTCGTGTCTTCCGCGGGGGTGGGACGTGCCGCAGCCGAGGCGCGTCGAGGACACACGGGGCGCACAGGTGCTGCGCGCCACAGGTGCGCGCTGAGATAGCTGCGCCAGGGGGCGGTGCGCTCGGCCCAGACGGTGAGCGGGCGTGCGTCGCCCGGCAGTCCGGAGGCTGCAGCGCCGGCGCGCAGCGCGACGTCTCCCGGGAGCAGCACATCGGGATCGCCGAGCACACGCATGCGCACGTAGTCGGCTGTCCAGGGTCCGATTCCCGGCATCGCGAGCAGAGCAGCGCGCTGCTCGACGCCGTCGTCTCCGACCGTGAGCCGGAGGGAGCCGTCG
>NZ_DFQP01000059.1:0-4170 GCF_002377845.1 Microbacterium sp. UBA3486 | reverse complement strand
CGTGCTGGTGCTCGACGAGCCGACGGCGGGGGTCGATCCGGAAGCATCGAATGCCCTGCTGCGTGATCTGCTGCAGGCCGCGGGGGAGCAGTCGGTGCTGCTGATCTCGCACGTGGCGCCTCCCGAGGGGACGGTCGACCGCGTGGTGCGGATTCACGACGGCCGCACGATCTGAGGGGCAGCGAGAAGGAACCTGTGGGGAGACCCGCGGGCCGTCGCCTCAGACGTTCATGTCGACGGGCGGTTCCATCACGATGCCCTGAGCCTCGAACGCGCGACGGCGCTCCTCGATGCGGCGGTGCAGCTCGACCTGCGCATCGTCGACGAACTGCGGGTCGAGGTCGACGGTCTTCGGGTGCGGGTCGCCGTGGTTGGCGGCGATGTAGGCGTCGAGCTCGGGGCCGCTGGTCCATGACGTGATGAGCGCGTACCGCGGGGCGGTGCCGCGGTGCCAGACCGCGTGCCAGAAGCGCTGGGTGTCGACGATGATGCGCGAGCCGGCGCGCAGCGGCAGGCGGATCTCGGTCGCCGGATCGAAACGGTCGGCGCGCAGGATCAGCATCGACTCGGTGTCGTCGGAGAGGTTGAAGAACCCGCGGACGACCCAGCCGGTGCCCTCTTCGTTGAGGCGGTTGTTGTCGTCCTGGTGCAGGTTGTAGATCGCGTCGGCGTACTCGTTCGGCTGCAGCTCGATCACGCGGCAGCGGCCGATGCCGGCGCCCGGCTCCTGTGCCCGGCGTTGGAGCGTCGGGGCGACTGCGACCTGCGAGGCGACCCAGACGCCATCCTTGTCGGTGCGCGGCGGGGTGTGGTTCCAGAAGCCGTTGCAGTCGACGTCGCCGGCATAGCTGGTGAGCGGGGCGAAGCGCGTGATGCCGGAGGAGCGCCAGCCGACGTACTCCAGGCCCAACCATTCGGCGGGATCCGTGGCGGAGGTGTGGTCGTCGAGGACCACGTAGCCGGTCTCGGACAGCGCCTCGGACGTGATGAAGCCCATGATGAATACCTTCCCGTCATCGCTGCCCCCACAGGCGGCGGGTTCTTAGGCCATCCTAACTCGAATGCCCATCGCAGCGTGGGGGTCTCGCCGGGGAAAAGGCCCGACGGGAGCGTCGATATCCTGAGGAGTATGACTCAGCCGCAGGGTGCCCTCCTCGTGGGCAGCGTGAATTACGACGATGCCGAGACCACGATCCGCACCGCTGCGGAACTGCTCGGCACCCGGCTCCGTCGCATTCCGGACGGCGAGGTCGGCAAGCGGTTCCACTGGATCATGTTCCAGCCCGACGTGATCGGTGAGGCCGAGGGCATCGAGCGCACAGGCGACGAACCAATCCCGTTCCCCGCCGGCATCGACGCCCGCGGCCTGCGCATCGCCGAGGGAGTGGATGCCGCGAGCATCGAGATGCCGCCGCTGGGGTACGCCGCCGCCGCGATCGAGTCGTATGCGGTGTTCGAGCGGCTGCGGGCCGAGGGCACGGTGCCCGCCGGCGTGCGGTTCCAGGTGTCGCTGCCGACGCCGCTCGCCGTGATCTCCTCCTTCTTCCACGGCGATGACCGCGCCGCGATCGAGCCCGTCTACACCGCCGCGATCCTGCGCGAGCTCGACGAGATCCTCGAGGCCATCCCGCACGAGGACCTCGCGGTGCAGTGGGACGTCGCGAGCGAGATGGGCATCATCGAGCGCGCCGCGGGCTACGGAGCGGTCATGGAGGCGTGGTGGCCCGGCGACCCGTTCGACGGTCTGGTCTCGCGCCTGGCCGCACTGGTCGACGCGGTGCCCGCCGACGTCGAGGTGGGTGTGCACCTCTGCTACGGCGACGCGGGGGAGAAGCACTTCTTCGAGCCGCGCGACGCCGCGAACCTGGTCCGCTACGCGAACGCCGTGGTGGTGGCATCCGCCCGTCCGCTCACGTGGCTGCACCTGCCGGTGCCGATCGACCACGACGACGAGGCCTACTTCGCCCCGCTCACAGGCCTCGCCCCGGTCGGCGAGCTCTACCTGGGCCTCGTGCACCGCGAGGACGGGGTGGAGGGCGCCGCCCGTCGCGTCGCCGCCGCGACTCCGTTCGCCACCGAGTTCGGGGTCGCGACCGAGTGCGGCATCGGGCGCGCGCCCGCGGGATCGACCGAGGGCATCCTGCGCACGCACGCCGAGGTCGCCGCCGCCTGGTGACATGCGGGTCTCGATTCGCGTGCGGGCCCCGCGTCGCGTAAGCTATTCCGCGGTGACGTGTCCGAGCGGCCGAAGGTGCAACTCTCGAAAAGTTGTGTAGGGTAACCCCCTACCGTGGGTTCAAATCCCACCGTCACCGCCACCACGAAGGCCCCGACTCCCTTGGAAACATAGGGAAGCGGGGCCTTCGTCTTGCGGCGATGGGCTCTCGCGGTAACGCAGCAGTAACGCTTCGCGCGGGGAGTATAGGGAGAAGCAAGCCGCGAGATCGGTCGGCCACATGATCACCCAACCACCATGACCGTGATCAACGGCTACACCAAGCCCAGCTGCCCGCCATGCAACGCAACGACCGGGCCCTCGACGCCGCTAGCGTCCCGTTCGAGATTGGCGCCCGTAGCCTGAACGCTTCCGCGCCCTAGTGCGCCAAGACCCTCGGCCACGTCCAGGCGTCCGTAGTCACAGGATGAGGAGCACTGGTCCAGGTTCCATACCGACCCGATCGCCGAGCCTTCCGCCACTCGGGCCGCCGCGTCGGCGACATTGCAGTGACGGTCCTCTTGCATTGCCCCGATCGGGCGGGACGGCCCCCGAGGCTCGCCCTTCATGACGAGCAAGAATGTTCCGCCCCAGGGCACCGACTGCATCAGGACCCATTCATCCGAGGATGAGCCCATCACGACGGGCAGATATCGATTCGCCGTTGCTATTCTCGGTTCAGAGCATCTGCAAAGGAGCATGCCCCGTGTCCTCTCCCGTCCTGACCGTCTTCGCGCTCGAGGGGATTCCGGAGATCCGTGCGGGCGACGACCTCGTCGAGATCATCCGGCACGCCGCAGAAGGTCGCGTGCACACCGGCGACATCCTGGTGGTGACGAGCAAGATCGTCTCGAAGGCGGAGGGCCGGACGGTCGCGGCCACGACGAGGGACGAGGTGATCGCGCAGGAGACCGTCCGGGTCGTCGCCGAGCGCGCGCATCCCGGAGGCGTGACGCGCATCGTGCAGAACCGCAACGGTCTGGTGATGGCCGCCGCGGGTGTCGACGCGAGCAACGTGGACGATGACGTGGTGCTGCTGCTTCCGGAGGATCCAGACGCCTCTGCGCTCCGGCTGCGGAACGGGGTGCGCGACATGCTGGGGATCGAGGTGGGGGTGATCGTCTCCGACACGTTCGGTCGCCCGTGGCGCCTGGGACAGACGGACGTCGCGATCGGAGCGGCCGGCGTGGCCGTGATGGTCGATCTGGCGGGGACGGCGGATGCCAATGGACGCACGCTGAGCGTGACGGCGCCGGCCGTCGGAGACGAGATCGCCGCCGCTGCCGACCTCGTGAAGGGCAAGACCGGAGGAACGCCGGTCGCCGTCGTGCGCGGGCTCGCGCATCTCGTGACAGCAGAGGCTCCTCCCGGCGGAGCCGCGCTCATCCGCCCGCTGGAGGACGATCTGTTCTCCACAGGGACCGCCGAGGCCTTCGCCGCTGGGAAGCGCAGCGCGGAGGAGAGGGCAGGCTGAGCGCGAGCCCCCGCGGTCACACGATGCCGGTGACGCCCACCGCCGTCAGAGCGTGTCCGGCGAGCCGCCTGGCGGCCGCTGCGTCTCTCATGAGGAGGGGGACAGCGCGCGTGGGGATGCCGGCATCGTGCAGTCCGGGGATCGCAACCGCGTCTGCGGTGTCGACGAGCCACTGATCCAGCAGGCCGCCATAGCGGCGGGCTCCGTAGTGCCGGGCCACGGCCGCGGCCGTCACATCGACGCCGATCGCCCGCAGGCACTCCGTCGCCATGCCGCGGACCGCGGCGCCGTCGATGAGAGGAGACACGCCGACGATCGGACCGTCGACATCGCGCACGGCGTCGGCGACCCCGCGCACCTGCAGGATCCGGCCGATCGAGACGACGGGGTTCGAGGGGGCGATGAGCACGACGTCCGCCGCCGAGATGGCCGCCCGCGCCGCCGGCGACAGCTCCGGGGGCGCGGCCGGCCCCCCCCCCCC
>NZ_DFQP01000028.1:33012-41463 GCF_002377845.1 Microbacterium sp. UBA3486 | reverse complement strand
CCGTCGAACCGGGACTGCGCGCCGACATCGTGGTCGAGGGAGAGCACTTCGCCGTCGAGGTCGCCGTGCAGGCAGCGGTCGGCGAGACGGTCGCCGTCATGGGACCGAGCGGCGCGGGAAAGTCGACGCTGCTGCAGGCCCTCGCGGGACTCGAGCCATTGACCGCCGGGCAGATCGACGTCGCGGGACGCGTGGTCGACCGCGTGTCCGCGCCCCGCGTGCGGACCACGCCGATGAATCGGGGCATCGTGCTGCTGGGACAGGATGCACGGCTGTTCCCGCACCTCTCGGTGCGCGAGAACGTGGCCTTCGGCCCCCGAGCTGCAGGGGCGGATGCCCGCTCGGCACGCGACCTTGCGGACGAATGGCTCGCGCGCGTGGGACTCCGCGGTGCCGGCGGACGGATGCCCCGCGAGCTCTCCGGCGGGGAGGGGCAACGCGTCGCGGTCGCCCGGGCGCTCGCCGCGTCCCCGCGCGCGGTACTGCTCGACGAGCCGCTGGTGGCGCTCGACCCGGCGACGGCCGGCGACATCCGACAGATGTTGCGTGATCAGCTGGCCGGGATCACCACGATCGCGGTCACGCACGATGCCGCGGATGCCGTCGCACTGGCGGAGCGGCTCGTGATCATCGAGGCCGGTCGGGTCACACAGAGCGGACCGGTGCGCGCCGTCCTGTCGGCTCCGGCTTCCGAGTTCGTCGCGTCGATCGCGGGGGTCAATCGCGTGGCGGGGGTCGCCGCGGGCGGGGCCTGGCGGAACGGAGATCTGCACCTCACGACCACGGATGCCGGCTCGCTCGCGCTCGCCGCAGTCGACGGCACCCCTCTCGCTGCGGTCTTCCGCCCCGAGCACGTGCGCGTCGTCGACGCCGCGGATCCGGATGCCTGGCGCACCGAGGTCACGCGACTCGAGCCCACCCTTGCCGGTGTGCGCGTGCAGACCGCGGGATGCGCCGTCGATGTCTCCCTCGCCGACGCTGCCGTGCTCGCGCCGGGAGATGCGGTCCACCTGCGGGTAGACCCCGCGCACGTGAGCTTCGTGCCCGTGCTCTGACGAAGTCGCCGCCGACGCTTCCGGACACTGGCAATCTGCCGGTCGTCGCCACGAAACCGGCCCTGCCCCGGTCGTCGCGGGTTACTCTCGAACGATGACGGGGAGTGGGGAAGCGCCATGGCGGCCGTACCGGTCGTGATCGGTGTGCGCGCGCCGCGCGTCGATCCGTCTCCGCAGGCCGCCTCTCTCGCAGGAATCGGCGGAGGTCTCGTCGACACGCACGGCCGGGTGCATCGCGATCTGCGCATCTCGCTCACCGATCGCTGCTCCCTGCGCTGCACGTACTGCATGCCCGAGCAGGGCAACGAGTGGCTCGCCCGCACGAGCATCCTCTCCACCGACGAGATCGTCGAGGTGGCCGAAGTGGCCGCGGCCCTCGGCATCCGCACCTTCCGGCTCACCGGCGGCGAGCCGCTGCTGCGGACCGACATCGTCGAGGTGGTGAGGCGAATCTCCCGCATCGAGGGGGAGGAGGGCCCCGTCGAGGTCGCGATGACCACCAACGGCATCAGCCTCGCCCAGAAGCTCCCGGCCCTGATCGATGCCGGGCTCACTCGCCTCAACATCAGCATCGACACGGTCGATCGTCAGCGCTTCGCCGACCTGACCCGGCGCGACCGCCTCGACGATGTGTTCGAGGGCATCGCTGCGGCTGCGGCATCCGAGCTCCGCCCGCTCAAGCTCAACGCGGTCGCGATGCGCGGCGTCAACGACGACGAGCTGGTCGACCTCGTGGAGTTCGCGATGAGCGTCGGCGCGCAACTGCGATTCATCGAGCAGATGCCGCTCGACGCCGGACACACCTGGGACCGGGCCTCGATGGTCACGCGCGAGGAGATCCTCGCGTCGCTCGGGGAACGCTGGCGTCTCGACCCGGTCGAGGGTCGGGGAGGCGCACCCGCCGAGAAGTGGCAGATCGACGGCGGCCCGCATGAGGTCGGTGTGATCGCCTCGGTCACGGCCCCGTTCTGCGGCGCCTGCGACCGCCTGCGGCTGACGGCCGACGGCCAGCTGCGCAACTGCCTCTTCTCGCTCGCCGAGTACGACCTGACCGGGCTGCTGCGCGGAGAGTCGGCCTCCGCCCCGGGCGAGCGCGCCGATGAGATCGCCGCACTGCTGCGCTCGTGCGTGCACGGAAAACTGCCGGGACACGCGATCGACGACCCCTCCTTCCTGCAACCCGCTCGCGGGATGAACGCCATCGGCGGCTGAGCGGGCCGTGCGCACCCCGGATTCACGCTCGGCAGTGCTGTCGCAGCTCTGGGGCGAGATCGAGAGCCTCCGTCCAGACGATCGGGTCCTGGTGGCGCTCGACGGCTTCGACGGGGCCGGTAAATCCCACCTTGCGCGCGAACTCACGGAATACGCTCTGCGGCGGCGGGGGCGACCGGTTGTCGGAGTGAGCATCGACGGATTCCACCGTCCGAAGACGGAGCGTGTCGCTGCGGGTTCCGGCCCGGAAGGCTTCTATTCCGGTTCCTACCGATACGACGCCTTTCGCGACTGCGTCGTCGACCCTCTGCGCGGGCACGGCTCGATCACGCCGGCTGTCTGGGACGTCGGTCGTGACGAACCTGTCGACCCTGCACCGATCGCCGTCCCTCCGACGGGGGTCGTTCTCGTCGACGGGATCTTCCTCCAGCGTCCCGAACTCGGTGCGATCTGGGACGCGACGGTCTGGGTCCACGCGCCGTTCGAGGTCAGCGTCCCCCGGGGCAACGCCCGATTCCCAGGGAGCCACGACCCCGACCCGGAGGCGCCCTCCAACCGCCGGTACGTCGGTGGGCAGCGTCTGTACGTCGCGGAGGCCCGACCGCGGGAGCGGGCGACCTGGATCTGGGACAACACAGTCCTCGACCGGCCGACGGTGCGGCGGAACGGCGAGGATCCGGTTCCGGCCGACTAGTGAAGGCGCCGCTCGAAGACCACGTTGACCGGAGTGAACCCCTCTGCCTCGAAGAACGTGTGCGCATCGCGGCTGAACGACCACGAATCGAGTCTCACCGCGTCTACGTTCTCTGCGCGCCCGATGGCGACGGCAGCGTCCATCAGTTGCTGGCCGACGCCTTGTCGCCGTTGGTCGGGGTCGACAGCGATGTGGTGCACATACAGGCTCTTGGACGCGTGCCGGAACGGATTCGCAGGTCGCGCGTTGGACCCCGGTGTTGAGAGCGCTGAGCCGATCGAGGTCTGCTGCTGTCGCTCTTCGAATCAACATGTTCGAAGCCTGTCCACCGAGGGCCTTCGGGACTTCGGGGGCGAGCGCATCGCTCGGGGCACAGAGCGCGCTACGCGAGGAACTCCCGGGCGGCGGCCGACAGCGCGGTGACGCCGACCTCGATCGTCGGGTGGATCTCCGGTGCGAAGAACGGCGAGTGGTTGGTGGGGATGTCCTCGCCCAGGCGGCCCGCGGCGACCGCCTCGGCGAACCGGGCGGGGTCGATCCCGCCCCAGAACCAGAACACGAGGGGTGCCCCGGCGTCGCGGGCGAACCAGGAGACGTCCTCGCTGCCGGTGAACATTCCGGGGTCGATCACGGCAGCCTCGCCCAGGGCGCGCTGCAGAGCCGCGGTCACCCGGACGGTGGCGTCCTCGTCGTTGATGGTGGCCGGGAGGGTGTGGTCGGTGCGGATCTCGGGCTCTCGCTCGGCGCCGGAAGCGGTGGCCTCTGCCCGCACGATGCGCTCGACGCTCGCGAGCACCTTGTCGCGCGTCTCCTCGTTCGGATAGCGCAGGCTGAGCTCGAGCTTCGCCTCGGCGGGGATGATGTTGTTCTTGAGGCCCGCGTGGATCGATCCCACGGTCACGACGGCGACGCCCTGCGGGTCGATCTCGCGCGAGGCGATGGTCTGCAGGCGCATCACGGTGGCGGCGGCCATGACGACCGGTCCGATCGTGGCATGCGGGCGCGAGCCGTGTCCGCCGCGGCCGTGCAGGGTGACGGTGAGTCCGTCGGAGGCGGCCATCTGCGTGCCGCTGCGCACGCCGATCACGCCGGCGGGCAACGGGGTCACGTGCTGGCCGAGCACCACGTCGGGCTTCGGGTAGCGGTCGAGGATCCCGTCGTCGAGCATCGCTCGCGCTCCGGCGCCGTACTCCTCGGCAGGCTGGATCAGCACGACGAGGGTGCCCGACCAGTCGGATCGCTCGGCGACGAGCTTCTCGACCGCACCGATCATGGCGGTGACGTGCATGTCGTGACCACAGGCGTGCATGACGGGAACGGTGGTGCCCGCGGGGTCGACGCCCTTCGCCGTACTCGCGTAGGACAGACCGGTCTGCTCCTCGACCGGCAGTGCGTCCATGTCGGCTCGCACCCAGACGACCGGGCCTTCGCCGTTGCGCAGCACTCCGACCACTCCGGTCACCCCGACGCCCTCCTCGACCTCGAGCCCCAGATCGCGCAGGTGCTGGGCGGCGATGCCGGCGGTGCGCGTCTCCTGGAACGAGAGCTCAGGATGCTGGTGCAGGTCGATGTAGAGCGCTTCGAGGTCGATCGTCATGGCCCGAGCCTAGCCGGGCCGGCGGTCGTTGCCGAGGGTGCGCGATCGAGGGATCAGGCGGGGTGCACGTACGTCGGCAGCGCCGGCCCGGGGTGCAGCACGGCGTTCACGATCGCCTGGATCGCGAATTCGCTGGCTCCGCCGAGCTCGACGACGTCGGGGTGCAGGAGCCACTGCAGCTGCAGACCGTCCATCACCGCGAGGATCGCGGCGGCGGCTGCGGCGATCGTGTCGGGGTCGCGCACACCCTCCTGGGCGCACAGCTCGTGGAACGCCGCCGTGACCTCGCGACGCAGGGTCGTGTAGCGGTCCTCGAAGAAGTGCCGCGCCGGGTGGTCGTCGGTCACCGACTCGGCGGACAGCACCGTATAGGCCTGCACGATGCCGGGCCGCTTCTCGTTCGCGAACGCCGTGCGCACCAGGTGCAGGAACAGCTCGGGTCCGTCCGGGATGTGCTTCTCGGCGAGCTCGGCCACGTCGGCCTGGTCGCGATAGGCGAGAACCTCGAGCAGCAGCTTCTGCTTCGAGCCGAAGTGGTGCAGGACGCCGGCGTGGGTGATGCCGACCTGCTCGGCCACGTCGGCCAGAGTGCCGTTGGTCGAGCCCTTGTTGCCGAAGATCTCGACGGCCGCTTTGAGGATCTGCTCGCGTTTCGCGAGGGTCGCCGGGCGCACGCGCACTGTCTGGTCGCTGTCTACCACCGCGGCCTCCTCTCCATCGTCGGGCTGTGCTTGCGATCAAACTTACTACTCGGTAACCTCACGAGAGCTTACTTTCTCGACAGTAAGCAAATCACGACAGTCGGTGGACTCCCGTCCTCCGGCGACGCAGCACAAAGACCCGTGCCCTAGGAGAAGCAATGAAGCTCAGAAAGTCTCTGATCGCCGCGACTGCGATCACCGCCCTCGGCGTATCGGCCCTCGCCGGATGCTCGGCTGGCGGTGGATCCGACGATGGCGCCGGCTCCGCATCCCTCACCATCGCGAAGCCCGATGGCGCGATCACCACCGAATCCAACAACCCCTTCGTCGGCGACTCGTCCGCCTCGAAGTACGGCTACGGCAAGGTGATCTTCGAGACCCTCGCCCTCGTGAACCAGACCGGCGACCGTGGTGTCACCCCGTGGCTCGCCGACAGCCTGGAATGGAACGACGACTACACGGTGCTCACTGTCGTTCCTCGCGCCGACGTCACCTGGAGCGACGGCGAGCCCTTCACCGCCGAAGACATCGTCTACTCCTACGAGCTCGCCTCCACCCCCGCCCTCGACACCGCGGGCCTCCAGCTCGACAGCGCTGCCGTCGACGGCGACAAGGTCGTGCTGACCTTCGCCGCGTCGAAGTACGTCAACCAGGCCCGCGCCCTGCACGTGCCGATCGTCCCGAAGCACATCTGGGAGAACCTCGACGACCCGGCCACCGACCCCGTCAAGGGCGACGACCTGGTGGGTACCGGACCCTACGTCCTCTCGAACTGGTCGACCGAGTCGGTCACGCTCGACGCCCGCGACGACTACTGGGGCGGCGACCTGGCCGTGCCCGAGCTGCACTACGTCTCGTACGGCGACAACACCGCGCTCACCACGGCCCTCGCGAACGGCGACGCCGACTGGGCGCAGGCGTTCATCCCGCAGATCGAGGAGCAGTTCCTCTCGGCCGATCCCGAGCACAACAAGTTCTGGGCGGCTCCCACCACCGGTTCCGCGACGCTGTTCATGAACCTGCAGCAGAAGCCGTTCGACGACCCGGCCTTCCGTCAGGCGCTCGCCTGGGTGATCGACCGCGACGCCTACGTCGACATCGCCCGCGAAGGCGCCAGCGAGGCCGTCTGGTCGGTGACGGGACTCTCCTCGATCCTCGACGACGAGATCCAGCCCGAGTTCCAGGGCAAGGAGTACGCGGTCGACGCCGAGAAGGCCCGTGACCTGCTCACCACCGCCGGGTACACCTGGAAGGACGACGCGCTGATCGACCCCGACGGCGCACCCGTCTCGTTCACGCTCTCCGTCCCCTCCGGCTGGAGCGACTGGAACACCGCGCAGGAGCTGATCGCCGAAGATGTCACCGAGGCCATCGGTGCCGAGGTCAAGATCGACATGCCCGACTGGGGTGGCTGGGCGGACCCGCGCGACAACGGCACGTTCTCGGCGATCATCCACTGGCTCGAGGACAGCGGCACGGCCTACGGCCTGTACACGTCCACCATGGACCCGCGATGGATCTCGGACGGGAAGGCCGGCTTCAACTTCGGTCGCTTCGACGACCCGACGGCGACGGCCGCGCTGAACTCCTACGCCAACGCCTCGTCGGACGAGGAGCGCACCGCCGCGGTCGACACGCTGCAGACGATCTTCTCCGAGCAGGTGCCGGCCATCCCGCTGGGCGCGCACCCGCTGCTGGGCGAGTTCAACACCCGCAACTACGTCGGATGGCCTTCGGAAGAGGACCCGTACGCGTCTGCCGACCCGACTCAGCAGAACATCGTGCAGATCCTCACGAAGCTGAAGCCCGCCGAGTAAGCAGCATCCTGCCGGGGAGCCCGCCTCGACGACGGTGCGGGCTCCCCTGATCAGGTCGACGAAGGACACCCTCATGCCAGACCCCCTGCTCAGCGTGCGCGACTTCTCGGTCGTGTACGACGTCGATCCGCCCGTCGAGGCGGTGAAGAACGTCACCCTCGAACTGCAGCGCGGCGAGATCCTCGGTCTCGCCGGTGAGAGCGGATGCGGCAAGACCACGCTCGCCTACGGTGTGCAGCGCCTGCTCCGGGCACCCGCGGTCATCACCGGCGGCAGTGTGACCTTCCACGATGTGACCGGGGTCGACATCGACATCAACGCCCTCGGCGTGGATGCCATGCAGCGATTCCGCTGGGACAAGGTCTCGATGGTGTTCCAGGGGGCGATGAACGCCCTCAACCCGGTGGCGACGATCGGTTCGCAGCTGGAGGACGTCTTCGAGATCCACCGCCCGGACATGAACCGCAAGCAGCGGCGCGCCGAAGCCGAGGAGCTGCTGGAGATCGTGAAGGTCGGACGCCAGCGCGTGCGCTCCTTCCCGCACGAACTGTCCGGCGGCATGCGCCAGCGCGTGATGATCGCGATGGCCCTCGCGCTGCGTCCGCAGCTGATGGTCATGGACGAGCCGACGACCGCCCTCGATGTGCTGGTCCAGCGGGAGATCCTCAAGCAGATCTCGCAGCTGCGGCACGAATTCGGCTTCTCGGTGATCTTCATCACCCACGACCTTCCGCTGCTCCTGGAGATCAGCGACCGGATCGCGATCATGCGGGAGGGCGAGATCATCGAGCTCGCGACCGCGGAACGCATCTGGACGCAGCCCGAGCACGAGTACACGAAGACACTGCTGTCGTCGTTCCCCCGACTCACCGGGGAGAGAGGGGTGCTGGTGCGATGACCACCCTCGAATTCCGCGGTGTCACCAAGGCCTACAACGTGCGCGGGGCGGGCCAGATCAAGGCCCTCGACGACGTGAGCTTCACCCTGACCTCCGGGCGCACGATCGGGCTGGTCGGCCAGTCCGGGAGCGGCAAGTCGACGATCGCGAAGATCCTCACCCAGCTCGAGACCCCGACCAGCGGAGAGGTGCTGCTCGACGGCACGCCCATCCCTCGTCGCGGGAGGGGACTGCGGAAGTACCGGCAGCAGCTGCGCATGGTGTTCCAGGATCCGTTCGCCTCGCTCAACCCGTACCACTCGATCCGCTATCACCTGGAGCGGCCGATCCGTCTCGACGACGTCGTGCCGAAGAAGCAGACGGAGGACGAGGTGCGCCGGCTCCTCGCGCGCGTGCGCCTGGACGCGGACGCGGTGATCGATCGACGCCCGCACGAGCTGTCCGGTGGCCAGCGGCAGCGCGTGGCCATCGCCCGCG
>NZ_DFQP01000028.1:0-32990 GCF_002377845.1 Microbacterium sp. UBA3486 | reverse complement strand
TCGTCGCCGACGAGCCGGTCTCGATGCTCGACGTGTCGATCCGCCTCGGCGTGCTGAACCTGCTCGCCGATCTGCAGCGCGAAGAGGGACTCGGCGTGCTCTACATCACGCACGACCTCGCGACCGCCCGCCACTTCAGCGACGAGATCATGGTCCTCAACCAGGGCCGCGTCGTGGAGTACGGCGCCGCCGACGACGTGATCCTCAACCCGCAGGACCCGTACACGCGGGAACTGCGATCCGCTTCCCCCGACCCGGACACGTTCTTCGCGCAGGCCGCATCGAACGGAGGCACCCTGTGAGCACCGCATTCCCCCAGCTCGACGACAACGACCTGGTCGCCCGCGACGCCCTCGAGGTCGGCACCACCGCCACCGCGGCGGAACGCGGACGCCGACGTGTGCCGTGGCGCTTCTTCGCCGGCCGAGCCGCCTTCTACCTGTTCACCCTGTGGGCGGCCATCACCATCAACTTCTTCCTTCCGCGCCTCATGAAGGGCGACGCGGTCAGCTCCTACCTCGCGCGCAACCGCAACGTGAGCCCCGAGGCCGCCGATGCGCTGCGCATCCTGCTCGGCATCGACACCGACAAGTCGATCTGGCAGCAGTACCTCGAGTACTGGGGGATGCTGCTGCGCGGAGACCTCGGCATCTCGACCCTGCACGGTCTGCGGCCCGTGGCGGAGGTGCTCGCCGCCGCCCTCCCGTGGACGCTGGGTCTCGTCGGCATCGCGACCATCATCTCCTTCACGATCGGCACGATCGCCGGGGCCGTCGTCGGCTGGAAGCGCGGCAGCAAGCTCGACGCGATCATCCCGGTGACGACCTTCTTCAACACGATCCCGTACTTCTGGCTCGGACTCATCGCGATCGCGATCTTCTCCTCGACCCTGAAGTGGTTCCCCTCATCGCACGCGTACGACAAGGGTCAGTCCCCGGAGTGGAGCTTCGACTTCATCGGCCAGGTGATCATGCACGGCACGCTGCCGGCGCTGACGATCGTGGTCGCCTCGCTCGGCGGATGGGTGCTCGGCATGCGCAACATGATGCTGACCGTGCTCGACGACGACTACATCACCGTGGCTCAGGCCAAGGGCATGCCCAACAAGCGCGTCCTCTGGGGCTATGCCGCTCGCAACGCCGTGCTGCCGCAGATCCAGAGCTTCGCGCTGTCGATCGGCTTCATCGTCGGCGGCACGATCGTGATGGAGATGGTGTTCAGCTATCCGGGCGTCGGCAAGCTGCTGCTCGACGCGACCAACGCCAAGGACTTCGCTCTCATGCAGGGCGTGTTCCTCGTGATCACGCTGTCGGTGCTCGTGGCCAACATCCTCGCGGATGTCGTCTACGCCTACCTCGACCCGCGCACGCGCCAGATGGAGTCCTGACATGACCGTTCCCACCACCGCCGCGAGCACCGCGCCCGACGGGTCGGCCGTCGTCTCCGGCATGCCGGAGACCGCGACCCTGCGCACCCCACCGGCGGGCGCTCCGCCTCGCAAGACGTTCTGGTCGCAGCTCGCCCAGGCGTTCGCGATGTTCCGCAACCCCAAGTCGATCGCCGGGCTCATCATCCTCGGGGTGTTCGTGCTCATCGCGATCCTCGCGCCGTGGATCTCGCCCTACGGGCCGACGCAGAAGGATCGCACGGCATTGCGGCAACCGCCCTCCTGGGAGCACTGGCTGGGCACGACGCACATGGGGGAGGACGTGTTGAGTCAGATCATCTACGGCACCCGCGGTGTGATCGTCGTCGGCTTCCTCGCCGCCTTCATCGCCACGATCATCGCGATCACGATCGGTGTGATCGCCGGCTACGTACGCGGCTGGAAGAGCGAGTCGCTCTCGGCGCTGACGAACGTGTTCCTGGTGATCCCCGGCATCCCGCTCATCATCATCATCGCTTCGCAGTTCGAGAACCCGCCGCTGATCGTGATCGCCGCGGTGCTCGGCATCACCGGGTGGGCCTGGGGCGCTCGCGTGCTGCGCGCGCAGACCATGTCGCTGCGCAACCGCGACTTCATCCAGGCCGCACGCGCGAACGGCGAACCGCTGCGCCGGATCATCACGGTCGAGATGCTGCCGAACCTCATGGCGCTCATCGCGTCGAGCTTCGTCGGCACCGTGACCGCCGCGATCCTCGGCCTCACCACGCTGGCGTTCATCGGGGTGATCCCGGTGAGCAATCTGAACTGGGGCACGATCCTGTTCTGGGCGCAGCAGAACGGCGCCTTCCCGCGTCTGTGGTGGTGGTACGTGCCCGCAGGGCTCTGCATCGCGATCATCGGTGTGGCCCTCTCTCTCATCAACTTCGGCATCGACGAGTACGTCAACCCGCGCCTGCGCTCGGCCGGCGAGCGGGCCAGGGCGATGAAGAAGAAGGGGCTGAACGTGAACGACGCCGTCACGGCCGTCCGCAGCGTGCCCCTGCCGAAGACGACCTCCGATCCCGTAACGTCGGCGACCTCGCCGGACACCTCCGATTCCTCGAAGACCTCCACCCCGAACACGACCCCGAACACGACCCAGAACACGAAGTGATGACCTCTCAGACCCTGACCACGCAGCTCCCGTACCAGGACCCCGCGCTCTCGATCCCGGAGCGGGTGGCCGACCTCCTCAGCCGCATGACGCTGGAGGAGAAGGTGGGGCAGATGCTCCAGCTCGACGCCCGCGACGACATCGACGACCACATCGCCCGCCGTCACGCCGGATCGATCCTGCACACCTCGCCCGAGCGCATCCTGCGGGCGAACGAGCTCACCGCGCAGACCCGGCTCCGCATCCCGCTGCTGGTGGGAGAGGACTGCATCCACGGGCACTCGTTCTGGCCCGGTGCGACGATCTACCCGACTCAGCTCGGCATGGCCGCATCGTGGGATTCCGACCTCGTCGAACGCGTCGCACGCGCGACGGCCGAAGAGGTCGCGGTGACCGGCATCCACTGGACCTTCTCGCCGGTGCTGTGCATCGCCCGCGATCTGCGCTGGGGCCGCATCGACGAGACCTTCGGCGAAGACCCGTTCCTGATCGGCGAGCTGGCCTCGGCGATGGTGCGCGGCTACCAGGGCGACGGACTCGACGACCCGACCGCGATCCTCGCGACCGCCAAGCACTTCGCCGGGTACTCCGAGACCCAGGGCGGGCGCGACGCGAGCGAGGCCGACATCTCACGGCGCAAGCTCATCTCCTGGTTCCTGCCGCCGTTCGAGCGCGTCGCCCGCGAGGGGTGCCGCACGTTCATGCTCGGCTACCAGACCACCGACGGAGTGCCGATCACGACCAACGACTGGCTGCTCAGCGATGTGCTGCGCGGCGAGTGGGGCTACACCGGCACGCTCATCACCGACTGGGACAACGTCGGGCGCATGGTGTGGGAGCAGCGGATCCAGCCCGACATCACGCACGCGGCTGCTGCGGCCGTGCGGGCGGGCAACGACATGATCATGACCACGCCGGCCTTCTTCGAGGGGGCGCTCGACGCCGTCGCTCGGGGCATGCTCGCCGAGGACGCCTTCGATGCTGCGGCCGCCCGCATCCTGACCCTGAAGTTCGAGCTGGGCCTGTTCGAGAACCCGCGCCTGCCGGGCACGGAACTCGACGCCGTGGTGGGCAGTGCCGCGCACGCCGAGCTGAACCTCGAGGTCGCCCGCCGTTCGCTCGTGCTGCTCGAGAACGACGGTGTGCTGCCGCTCGATCCCACCTCCGCGTTGAAGGTCGCGGTCACCGGTCCGCTCGCCGACGACGGGCAGACGCAGCTCGGCGACTGGGCCGGCGGCTCCGGGCAGGCGGGCTGGCTCGACGGTCAGCCGCGCGAGATGATCACCACCGTGCTCGACGGGCTGCAGGCGATCGACGGTTGGACCGTCACGCACGCCCGTGGCGCCGACATCCTCACCCTCGAAGAAGACCCGCAAGGGCCGTTCTTCCCCGACAAGCAGCCGCGTCCGCCGGTCGTGAGGGCCTGCGAGCCGGACGCCGCGATGATCGCGGAGGCCGTCGCCGCGGCCTCCGAGTCCGACGTCGTCGTCGCGGTCGTCGGCGACCGGATCGAGCTGGTCGGCGAGGGGCGCTCCACGGCGACGCTCGAGCTCATCGGCGGGCAGAACGCCCTGATCGATGCGCTCATCGCGACCGGCACGCCCGTGGTCATCGTGCTGCTGGCCTCGAAGCCGCTCGTGCTCCCGGCATCGGCTTCGAAGGCTGCCGCCGTGATCTGGGCGGCGAACCCCGGCATGCAGGGTGGCCGTGCGCTCGCCGACATCATCTCCGGCGCGGCCGAGCCGTCCGGGCGCCTGCCGATCTCGTTCGCGCGCCACGTCGGTCAGCAGCCGACGTATTACAACCAGATCCGCGGACAGCACGGTGACCGCTACGCCGACCTCACGCAGTCACCGGCCTGGGCGTTCGGCGAGGGGCTGTCGTACACGACGGTCGAGTACTCCGACCTGACGCTCGAGGCGACGACGCTGGGGGAGTCCGACACGATCGTCGGTCACGTCACGGTGTCGAACACGGGCACTCGGCCGGTGCGCGAGACCGTGCAGGTGTACGTGCGCGACTCCGTGACGAGCGTGAGCTGGACCGACAAGGAGCTGAAGACCTTCCGCCAGGTCGACGTCACCCCCGGCGCATCCGTGCGGGTACGCCTGGAGCTGCCGGTCGCCGACTGCACCATCGTCG
Source organism: Microbacterium sp. UBA3486 (assembly GCF_002377845.1). NCBI lineage: Bacteria > Bacillati > Actinomycetota > Actinomycetes > Micrococcales > Microbacteriaceae > Microbacterium > Microbacterium sp. UBA3486. The sequence continues at coordinate 28,308 of NZ_DFQP01000028.1, read as the reverse complement.
ACGCCGCGGGCAACCGCATCGTCGAGGCCGGCGCGTTCGAGCTGCTGGTCGGCCCGAGCTCCCGCGAAGAGGTGCTCCTCTCCGCCGACTTCGAGGTGCGCTGACCCGCCGCGGCGGGCGAGCGCACCTCGCGATCGACCCGGTGTGCTCGGTTCAGGCCTTCTGGAAGTCGGAGGGCTTCCAGGTGCCGTCGAACGCGGGGGCGCCTGGGCCGTAGATCCGGAAGTAGGCGAACCACTGCGAACCGGGGTTGGTCTGCAGCCATGGCACCTCATCCCGGGGTCGATCGGGACCGAAATGAAGGGTGATCCCGCCGGATCCGTCGGGCGCGAGGTCGTCGCGCAGGCTTGTCAGCACGGGCTTGAACTGCGGGGTGTTGATCTCCGAGCGGGTGTCGAGGTCATAGAGGGTGACAGACCAGAACTGAGCGGCGGGTACGGGTGCGGGAACGGTCAACGTGTACGACGTGGCCCCATCCAGTGCGGCCCCGTCCGCATCGACCGCGGCGAGCCAGTAGAGCGAGCCAGCGCCCTCCTTGTGCATGAACATCTTGTCGGTTTCGAGGGTGGCCTGGTAGAACCAGCGCTCCCGCACCGAGAGGTTGAGGAAGTTCTTCTCGTAGTACCCGAAATCTCCCTCGGAGTAGACCACCCACTCCCAATTGCGGTCAGGCCAGACGAGCCGTTCCGGTGCGTCGTCGGCGAACGCCGCCACCACGAGCTGCTCGTTCGCCTTCTCGGCTGCCTCGGACAGGATCGAGACGAGTTCCGCGTCGGGCGCGAAGGGGCGGTCTGCCCGCAGGCCGAGGTCGGCGAGCATGCCGTACTGGTTGTAGAGCGCGGGGGACGGCACATCCATGTCGAGTGCGCGCTTGAGGGCATGCCAATAGTCGATGGTTCCGTCGACCACGCAGGGGTTCGCGACGGCCTTGCGGTCGGACATGTCCACGAACACGTTCGGTGCCGGGTTCTCCGCGTCGGCCCAGGGGTAGACCTTCAGCGTGCGCAGCAGTGCCTTCCCCTTCTCCGGGTCGGGGAACGGTGCGCGCGCGCAGATCAGGAACCTGTTCGTCGGGGGGCGCTTGACGATGTAGCCGGACTCGGGCAGGGGTCCGTCGTACCCCGGGGGGACGAACAGGTACTTGGCACCCTCGCCCTCGTCCTCGCCGACGACGCCCATGTTGGTGACGAACTGGAAGTTCGTGTCATCGATCACGCCGATCAGCGGACCGGCGGGGAGCTCGACGACGACGGGGCCGTCGGTCGTGTCGCCCAACCCGAGTCCGTAGGGGGTGTCCGAATTCTGGGTGAGGGTGACGAGGTCCGGCGTGGTGAGCTGGATCAGGAGACCGCGGTTGGCGGTTGCCCCGAGCTCTTCGATGGACTCGAAGTTCAGCACCATCGACACCGTCGGATAGAAGAACTTGTACGCCTCGACAGCGCGGTTGAGCAGCGCGTCGCGGCGGATCCTGACGATCTCTTCGGTGGTGGGGAGCTTCTTCATCGGCGGTGTCCCTTCATGGCGTTTCCGCGATCATGTCAGAGACCGTCCGCGCGGGAAAGAGGCGTCAGTCCCGCAGGCGCTGGGGGCCGGCGCCCTGGGTGCCCAGGGCGTCGTCGGGGTTGAGCAGGCCGCACGCCTTCATCGACAGGCACCCGCAGCCGATGCATCCGGTCAGTTCGCGCTCGAGGCGCTCGATGCCCTCGCGACGCTTCTCGAGCTCGCGCTTCCAGCGTCTCGACGCCCGTTGCCAATCGGCGTGGCTCGGAGTCTCGGTCAGGGGCACGTCGGCGAACGCGGTCTGCACGTCCGACAGCGGGATGCCGAGGCGCTTCGCGACCGTGATGAGCGAGACACGACGCAGCATGTGCCGGGCGTAGCGGCGCTGGTTGCCGGGCGTGCGCGTCGAGGCGATCAGGCCGAGCGTCTCGTAGAAGTGCAGGGCGGAGGCGGCGACCCCGGTGCGTCGGGTCATCTCGCCGATGGTCAGCGGCTCGTCTGGTGCGTGCGGACTCATCCGGTGTGCTCTCCCTCCGTCTGCCGTCCCTCGATTTGACCTCAAGTGTACTTGAGGTTTTACGGTTGAGGGGTGGCTCGGAGACGGGCCGAAGGAACGAATGAGGACAGCGTGACCCGGACGAAGACCCCGCGATGACCTATGTGATCGCCCTGCCGTGCGTCGATGTGAAGGACAAGGCCTGCATCGACGAATGCCCCGTCGACTGCATCTACGAAGGCGAACGCTCGCTCTACATCCACCCGGACGAATGCGTGGACTGCGGTGCCTGCGAGCCGGTGTGCCCGGTCGAGGCGATCTTCTACGAAGACGACCTGCCCGACGAGTGGCAGGACTACTACAAGGCCAACGTCGAGTTCTTCGACGAGCTCGGGTCGCCGGGAGGCGCCGCGAAGACGGGGATGCTCGCCTTCGATCACCCGATCATCGCCGCGCTCGCACCACAGGGGGAACACGCATGACCAACGCCGAACCGCACATCGCCGTCGTCGGCGCGGGGCCCGCGGGCATCTACGCGGCCGACATCCTGCTCGACCGGGTGCCGACCGCATCGATCGACCTGTTCGAGAAGCTCCCGGCACCGTATGGTCTCGTCCGCTACGGCGTCGCGCCCGACCATCCCCGCATCCGCAGGATCACGGATGCCCTGCACGAGGTGCTCGTGAACCCGCGCATCCGGCTGCGGTGCAACGTCGAGGTCGGCGTGGACATCGAGATCGACGAGCTGCGTGCCGCGTACGACGGAGTGATCGTGGCCACGGGGGCCGACCTCGATGTCGCTCTCGACATCCCGGGCATCGACCTGCCCGGCTCGTTCGGCGCGGCCGACTTCGTCGCCTGGTACGACGGGCACCCCGATGCGCCGCGCACCTGGCCGCTCGCCGCCGAGGCGGTCGCGGTGCTCGGCGCCGGCAATGTGGCGCTCGACGTGACGAGGATCCTCGCCAAGCATGCGTCGGCGCTGACCCACACCGACACCCCGGATGCCGTGCTCGACCAGCTCGCTGCCAGCCCGCTGCGCGACGTGCACCTGTTCGCCCGTCGGGGCCCGGCCGATGTGCGTTTCTCGGCCATGGAGCTGCGCGAGCTCGCCGAGCAGGACGACGTCGATGTGATCGTCGACCCGCACGAGCTCGCCCTCGACGAGCACGCCGAGCGGATGGTGGCGCAGTTCTCGCAGCGCCGTATCGTCGTGCGCACCATGACCGAATGGGCAGCCCTCGATCCCGCGAGCCGCACCGCCTCGCGCCGCATCCACCTGCACCTGCGGCAGCGTCCGGTGCGCGTGCTCGGCACGGACGTGGTCACCGGTATCGAGATGGAACGCACCGCATCCGACGAGCTGGGCCGCATGGTCGGCACGGGGGAGCTGCTGCGCTATGACGTCGGAGCCGTCTACCGCGCAGTGGGCTACCGCTCGACACCTGTTCCCGGGGTGCCGTTCGACGCCGCTCTCGGCGTCGTGCCGCACGTCGAGGGTCGCGTCGTCGATGCGGACGGAGCGCCGATCCCGCGACTGTACGCGACCGGTTGGATCAAGCGCGGTCCGGTCGGGCTGATCGGGTCGACCAAGTCGGATGCCGCGCAGACGATCGGCCACGTCGTCGACGACCTCGATGCGATCGAGCGCGAGGCGCGCGACATCGATCCGATCGCCCATCTCTCGCAGGCGGTCGACCTCGACGGCTGGCTGCGCATCGACGCCGCCGAGCGCGGGGCCGGAGCGGAGCGCGGTCGCGAGCGGACGAAGCTCGTCGAGCGCGATGAGATGCTGGCACATGCGAAGCAGCAGCAGATGATGGAGGCAGGTCGATGACCGCGACACCCGTACCCACGCCGATCGGCGAGGCGCTCAAAGCCGCCTTCCGCACCCACCCGGCGGGAGTCGCGATCATCACCGCGAGCACCCCGGAAGGGCCGGTCGGTCTCACCGCGTCCAGCGTCGCCTCGGTGGCGGTCGATCCCGCGGCGATCGTGTTCTCGGTGACCCGTGCCACCGGTTCTGCAGGAGCGATCCTCGGTGCCGACACCTTCGTGGTGCACCTCATCGACGACGAGCACTCCGATCTCGCCCAGAGCTTCGCGGTCAGCGGGTCCGAGCGGTTCACGCCCGAGCAGGGATGGGCCACGCTGCCGACCGGCGAACCGCACCTCCCCGAGGCCAGGGTGGCCCTGCGCTGTCGTCCGATCCAGACGGTCGCCGTCGGTTCGTCGACCGTGGTCATCGCCGAGGTCATCGAGGTGCTGCCTGGTCTCTCCGGGCGCCCTCTGGTCTACATCGATCGCCGTTTCCACGCACTTCCACACGACAACAACCACTGAAAGGAAGACGTCATGACCACGCTCTACACACTCCCCGAGCTGCCGTACGACTACTCGGCCCTCGAGCCGCACATCTCGGGCAAGATCATGGAGCTGCACCACTCCAATCACCACCAGGCCTACGTCACGGGGGCGAACTCCGCACTCGAGCAGCTCGCCGCCGCCCGCAGCGCGGGTGACCTCGCGAACGTGAACAAGCTCGAGAAGGACCTCGCCTTCAACCTCGGCGGCCACATCAACCACTCGGTGTTCTGGCAGAACCTCTCGCCCGAGGGCGGCGGAGCACCCGAGGGTGAGCTCGAGGCCGCACTGGTCGATGCCTTCGGATCGATCGACGCCTTCCGTGCCCACTTCACCGCGACCGCACTCGGTGTGCAGGGATCCGGTTGGGCAGTGCTCGCCTGGGACAGCGTGGGTGCGCGTCCCGTGATCTTCCAGCTGTTCGACCAGCAGGGCAACGCGCCGCTCGGCGTCACCCCGCTGCTGCAGCTCGACGTCTGGGAGCACGCCTACTACCTCGACTACCTCAACGTGCGCGCCGACTACGTCAAGGCGTTCTGGAACCTCGTGAACTGGCCCGATGTGCAGCGCCGCTTCGAGGCCGCCCGCACGGCGACGAAGGGTCTCATCGTCGCGAGCTGACCCGCGCCGCCGGTCACGCGAGGGAGAGGAACAGCTTCTCCAGTTCGGCCATCGACACTCCACGGGTGTCGGTGGCCGCTTGCGTCTCCGCCTCGGACTCGGTCACGCAGTCCTTCATGGCGGAGGCGATGATCTGGAAACCCGCCTTGTCGAGAGCCGAGGTGACGGCGGCGAGCTGTGTGACCACCGCCCGGCAGTCGCCACCCTCTTCGACCGCGGCGATGACGGCGCCGAGCTGTCCTCGGGCTCGCTTGAGACGGTTGGCGATCCTGCGCTGGGTGTCGGCGTCTGCGGATGACATGGTCGCTCCCTGGGTGTCGGCTGGACTCCCCACTATACCCCCGGGGGTATAGTGGGGACCGATACCCATGGGGGTATCGGTGAGGAGACGATGAAGATGTGCCGAGCAGTCCGTTGCAAGACCTGCGGCAAGACGACCTGGGCGGGGTGCGGTCAGCACGTCGACGCCGTGCGGCGAACGGTGCCTGCCGCGCAGTGGTGTTCCGGACACCCGAAGGAGCAGGCGCAGGGCGGCTTCTTCTCGCGGATGTTCCGGCGATGACCACCGTGCAACCGCTCACCGTGGTCATCGTCGGTGGGGTCGCCGGGGGCATGTCCGCCGCCGCGCGCCTGCGCCGCCTCGACGAGCACGCGCAGATCATGGTGTTCGAACGAGGGCCCGAGGTCTCGTACGCGAACTGCGGCTTGCCCTATTACGTCGGAGGGGTGATCGCGGAACGCGAATCGCTGCTCTTGCAGACGCCGGAATCTTTGCGCAGCCGCTTCCGACTCGATGTGCGTGTGCGTCACGATGTCACGCGAATCGACACTGCGCAGAAGCTCGTCGAGGTCATGGACATCGACTCCGGGCGCCGCTTCACACAGAGCTACGACAGGCTGATCCTCGCCACCGGCGCGCGCCCCCGTCTGAACGAGCCCTCCTCGGGCATCCGTACGCGCAGTCTGCGGACGGTCGAAGACGCGGATGCGATCGACGCCGCGCTCTCGCGGGCGGGCGTTCCGGTGGTGGTGGTCGGCGGAGGCTACACGGGCCTGGAAGCGGTCGAGAACCTCGTCGCTCGCGGCGCATCCGTGACGCTGGTGCAGCGGGGATCCCACCTCCTCTCCCCGCTCGATGCGGAGATGGCCGCACCGATCACCGCCGAGGTCCGCGCGCACGGCGTCGATGTGCGCCTCGGCGTCGAGGTCGTGCGTGCCGTATCCGGGCGGGTCACGCTGAGTGATGGGGCATCCGTCCCCGCCGAACTCGTGATCGATGCCTCCGGAGTCGTACCGGAGACGGCGCTGGCCGAAGGTGCCGGCATCCGGCTCGGTGAGACCGGCGGCATCGCGGTCGATTCGATGTGCCGCACGAGCGCCCCCGACGTGTTCGCGGTGGGCGACGGCGTCGAGAAGCTCGACCTCGTGGGCGGCGACACGGCTCTCATCACGATGGCCGGCCTCGCGAACCGACATGGACGCATGGTGGCCGACCTCATCGCGGGGAGGACGGAGACGGCGCGCCCCGCGCTCGGCACCGGGATCGTCCGCGTGTTCGGGGTCGACGCAGCGAAGGTGGGCTGGAGTGAACGGCAGCTCCGGGCCGCAGGACGTGACTTCTACGTCGTGCATGTGCATCCCGGATCCCACGCCGGCTACTACCCCGGCGCCGAGACGCTGTCCATGAAGATGCTCGCCGACCCGGCCTCCGACGTGATCCTCGGTGTGCAGGTGGTGGGGCGAGACGGTGTCGACAAGCGGATCGATGTGGTGGCGACCGCCATGCAGGCCGGCATCACGGCCGCCGGGCTCGCGAATCTCGAACTCGCCTACGCCCCGCAGCTCGGCTCGGCGAAGGACGCGGTCAACATCCTCGGCTACGTCGCCGAGAACACCCGCTCCGGCACGACTCCGACCATCCAATGGCATGAACTCGCTGAGGAGCAGCGTGGGGGAGCGACACTGATCGACGTGCGCTCGACGGCCGAGCATGCTGCCGGCGCGATTCCCGGCGCCGTCAACGTGCCGCTCGACGAGCTCAGAGAACGGCTCGACGAGGTTTCCGATGGACCCGTCATCGTGCACTGCCAGGTCGGATTGCGTGGGCACATCGCCACGCGGATCCTCCGGCAGCGAGGCGTGGACGCGCGAAACCTCGACGGCGGCTATCGCACCTGGCGCGACGCCACCCTGGTCGAACGCTAGAGCAGGCGGGAGGTGGTCCCGCGCACGTTCAGCTCGTAGGGCAGCGCCGACGGGATGTGCACGGCGTCGGGGGTGGCGAGCTTCGCCAGCACGGCATCGGCTGCCCGCTCGCCTTGTCCGAGCGGGAACTGATCGACCGTGGTCAGGCGGAAGAACTCGCCGAGTTCATGCCCGTCGATGCCGACGATCGACAGCTCCTCGGGAACGCTGAAGCCCAGGTCTCGGGCCGCGAGAAGTGCGCCGATGGCCATCTCGTCCGAGGCCGCGAACACGGCGGTCGGGCGGGGGCCCGGGCGGCCGAGCAGCTGCTTCGCCGCCCGGTAGCCGCCCTCGACCGTGAAGTCGGCGGGCTCGAGGAAGGCATGGTTGAGGGGGATGCCCGCCTTCGCCAGCGCCTTCTCGAACCCCAGGCGGCGGTTGGTCGGGATGTGGAAGTCGATGTCGAACTCCGGGTTCGCCCCGATGTGCGCGATATCGGTGTGGCCCAGGCTGATCAGATGCTCGGTGGCAAGTTGCGCGACCGCGACATCGTCGACGGTGAGGGTGTCGAGCTTCGGGTTCGGACCGCCGATCGCGATCACAGGAAGTCCGAGGTCGAGCAGATACTGCGTCTCGTCCTCGTCGAGCTCGATCGACACCGCGATCACGGCGTCGACGCGCTGTCGGCGCAGGAAGGTGTCGAACACGTGCCGACGTACGTCCTTGTCGGCAGTGATGTTGTACAGCGTGATGTCATAGCCCTCGCGCATGAGCGCGGCGGAGACGCCGGAGAGCACCGTGCTGAAGAACCACCGGTCGAGGAAGGGCACGATCACCCCGACGTTGCGGGTGCGACCCGAGGCCAGGCTCGACGCCCGCGACGAGACGACATAGCCGAGCGACTGCGCCGCGGCCTGCACCCTCTCCTTCGCGGACTCGGATACGTGACCGCGTCCGCTCAGTGCGCGGGAGACGGTCGCGGTGGAGACTCCGGCGAGCCGGGCGACCTCATCGATGCTGGCCATGTGTTCCTCTGTCGAAAGGGCTCCGGTCGCGATTCCTGCCTGTTCACGCGGGCGTGAGCGACACGAATCGCGACCGGAAGGGCGTGTCAGGCCTGCGTCGCTGTGGTGTACCAGACGGCGGTGTCGACCGGGATCGACGCGCCTTCGAACGGCTGGCTCTGCAGCATCACGAAGGCGTCGGCCGGCAGCTCGATCGGCGCCGTGCCGAGGTTCGCGACGACGTGCACGTCACCACGTCGGAAGGCGACCGCGTCGGGACCGGCGTCTTCCCAGACCAGCGAGCCGCTGCCGAAGCCGTGCTCGCGGCGCGCGGCCAGCAGACGCTTGTACAGAGCGAGCGTCGATGCGGGATCGACCTCTTCGACGTCGCGGGCGTAGGCCGCCCAGTCTGCGGGCTGCGGGAGCCACGAGAGACCGGTGTCGTTGAATCCGAAGGCCGGAGCCTCGGCCTCCCAGGGCAGGGGCACGCGGCATCCGTCACGACCATAGCGCTCGCCGTTCGTGCGGAACCAGGTCGGGTCCTGACGGTACTCGTCCGGGATCTCCATGGCCTCGGGCAGGCCGAGCTCTTCGCCCTGGTACAGGTACGACGAACCGGGCAGTGCCAGCATCAGCGTGGTCGCGGCGCGGGCGCGGGCCAGGCCGATCGCGGTGTCGGGCTTGCTCGGGGTGTTCGGGCCGATGCCCTCGCCCTGGGGGTTGTCCGCCGTCAGCGCGAGGCGCGAGGCGTGGCGCACCACATCGTGGTTCGAGAGCACCCAGGTGCTCGGGGCGCCGACCGCGCCGAAGTCGTCGAGCGACTCCCGGATGACGTCGCCGAGGGCCTTCGCGTTCCACGGCGTCATCAGGTACGGGAAGTTGAACGTCTGGTGCATCTCGTCCGGACGCACCCACAGGGCCGTCTGCTTGAGCGTCGGCATCCAGGCCTCGCCGCACAGGGCGCGGTCGCCGTCGTACTCGGCGAGCACCTTGTGCCAGTCGCGGTAGATGTCGTGCACGCCGTCCTGGCCCCAGTACGGCACGTTCGACTCGCCGCCGCCCATGGAGTCGGCATCGCTCGGGGGCGTGTAGTCGGGCAGGCCTTCGGCCTTGATCATGCCGTGGGCCACGTCGACGCGGAACCCGTCGACACCGCGGTCGAGCCAGAAGCGCAGGATGGAGCGGAACTCCTCGCGCACCTCTTCGTTGGTCCAGTCGAAGTCGGGCTGGGTGGCGTCGAAGATGTGCAGGTACCACTGGCCCGGCGTGCCGTCGGCCTCGACGACGCGCTCCCACATGCCGCCGCCGAACACGGATTCCCAGTTGTTCGGCGGGAGCTCGCCGTTCTCGCCCTTGCCGTCGCGGAAGATGTAGCGCGCGCGCTCGGGGCTGCCCGGGCCGGCCTTCAACGCCTGCTGGAACCAGACGTGCTGGTCGGACGAGTGGTTCGGCACCAGGTCGACCACCACGCGGATGTTGCGGGCATGGGCGGCCTCGAGCATGTCGTCGAAGTCGGCCAGCGTGCCGAACAGCGGGTCGACGTCGCGGTAGTCGGCCACGTCGTAACCCGCGTCGCGCTGCGGGCTGGTCATGAACGGGCTCAGCCAGATCGCGTCGACGCCGAGCTCCTGCAGCGCATCGAGTCGGCTGGTGATGCCCGGCAGGTCGCCGATGCCGTCACCCGAGGCGTCCGCGAAGGATCGGGGGTAGATCTGGTAGATGACGGCGCTGCGCCACCACTCGGAACCGGGGGCTGCGATCTGCTCAAGCTGTGCCATGGGAACAGGCTAGTGCAAACGCTTACATTCATGCCAGAGCGGGGATCGAATCGGTTCGGTGCAGCGGATTCCGCCGGCCGAGGCCGCGCCACTTGCATGACGGTCGGCCATTTGCATGATCGTCGAGCGTCCGTGGTCAGGCATCCGTCGCGGTCTCATGCCGGTGTCGCCGGCGGTGCGATCGCAGGCGGGGAGTAGGGTGAGGCATCCGATGAGTGGAGGCTGTCATGGTTCCCGAGATCAACTACTGGGCGGTCCTGCTGGCCACCGCGTCGAGCATGCTCGTCGGCTCGGTCTGGTACGCCCCGAAGGTGTTCGGCACGCGCTGGTCGAAGCTCGCGAACGTCGACATGGATCGTCCTGCGGCCACAGCGGCCTGGCCGATCATCACCACGGTCATCGTGAGCTTCATCACGGCCTGGGTGCTCGCCGGCGCCTCGTCGATCGCGTGGCACTTCTATGGCGGATCGTACTTCTGGGGCGCCGTCGTCACCGCTGTCACGCTGTGGGCGGGGTTCACGGCCGCCCGTTTCATCACGCACGACGCGTTCGAGGGGCGCTCGACCCGACTCACCACGCTGAACATCGCTCACGAGCTCGTCACGGTCGTCGTCATGGCGATCATCATCGGCGTCTGGCCGCCGGCGCTCGCCTGACGTACCGCTCCGACTCCCGGGGGACCGGCGAACCGGTGGCTGGGTCGGTTCGGAGGACTCGCCGATCGGAGAGCCACCTCTAGACCTTCGCCGCTTCTGCGAGCGCATGCGGGGTGCGAGGCTCGCTTGGTGACCTGCCGGTCACCCGCGTGCTGCGGACCCGCGCGCGGTTCAGACCGAGGGGTCTCGATGTCCGGATCTTCGCGCCGATCGGCGCCGTGGGCGGTCGCCGCCGCGCTCGTCGCCGCAGTTGTGCTGGTGGGCGCGGCTCCTGCCGCGGGGGGAGCCATGCGCCCGTCGGATGACCAGGCATCCGGTGCGAGTGGCCTGGATCCCTCGCAGTCCGTCGCGCTGGCCTACGAGTTCCTGGATACGCGCGTCGACCAGTTCTGCGATGGAGCCGGACACTGTCTGCCGCGCAGCTACGAGGGCGGATTCTTCACCACTCCGAGCTGGGACTTCACCCCCTCGTTCGTCTACGACGATGCGCTCGTGATCATCGCGTATACCGCCAGGGGGCTTCTGGACGACCTCCGTCGCGCGCGGGCGATCGGCGACACCCTGCTCTTCGTGCAGGAGAACGACCCGATCGGCGACGGCCGCACACGGGCGTCGTACGAACCGCACGGCATCCGCGAGGGGCGGGTGGAGATCACCGGCCCCGGCAGCTTCACCGGGAACCAGGCGTGGGTCGGATTGGCTCTCGCGCGTCTCGCGCACGCCACCGGAGATTCGCGGTACCTCGACGGCGCGCTGCGTGTGGGCCAGTGGATCCAGGACAACACGGCCGACATGCTCCGAGCCCCGTACGGGTACACCGGGGGTCAGCTCGAGGACGGCACGTCGCTGACCTGGAAGTCCACCGAGCACAACAGCGACGTCTCGGGGTTCTTCACGCAATTGGCTCAGCTCACCGGCGACCCCGTGTGGTCCGATCGGGCAGCGGTCGCCGCCGACTTCGTCGCGGCCATGCAGAGTGCGGACGGCCACGTCGACACCGGCACGGGCCTCGACGGTTCGACCATCAACACCCGTCCCATTCCGCTGGATGCGCAGACGTGGAGTTCACTCGCCACGGGCGACCCGCGCTACGGCGCCGCGCTGGACTGGACGCTCGCGAACCTGATCGCCACCGACGGCCCGTACGCGGGCCCCTCGATCAGCGAGGTCGATGTGTCGAAGGCCTGGTTCGAGGGGAGCGGACACCTCGCGCTCGCTCTCACGCTCCGCGACGGCCCGGGAGACGCCGACCGGGCCGAGACGTTGCTGAGCAGCATCCGTCTGGCGCAGCGCGATGCCCCGAACGGTGACGGCAAGGGGATCGTCGCGACCTCGAACGACGGTCTCGACTCGGGTTTCGGCGACCTCTACTACGCCAGCCTGCACACGGGCGCGACGGCCTGGTACCTGCTCGCGGCGGCGGGGGACAATCCGTTCACCCTGCCTGCCGACTGACCTGACGGCGGACCGGCCTGACGGCGGACCGGCCTGAGGTTATGCGGCGACGCGGGCGACCGCGGCGATGGCGCTCGTGAAGAAGTCGAGTCCGTCGATGCCGCTGCGCATGGCGACAGCGGTGTCGGGGCCGAAGCCCGCCTCGGTGGCGTGCTCGGGGTGCGGCATGAGCCCGACCACGTTGCCCGCCTCGTTGGTGAGACCGGCGATGTCGCGGAGCGATCCGTTCGGGTTGACTCCGGCGTAGCGGAAGGCCACGAGCCCCTCGCCCTCGATGCGGTCGAGGGTCTGCTCGTCGGCGATGTAGCCGCCGTCGGCGTTCTTGAGCGGGATCACGATCTCCTGGCCGGTGCGGAACGCATTGGTCCACGCGGTGTCGGAGTTCTCGACCGTGAGCTTCTGGTCGCGACGCACGAAGTGCTGGTGGTTGTTGCGGATCAGGCCGCCGGGCAGCAGGTGAGCCTCGACGAGCATCTGGAAACCGTTGCAGATGCCGAGCACGGGCATTCCCTTCGCGGCGGCATCCTTGACCTCGCTCATGATCGGCGAGAGCGCGGCGATCGCGCCGGCGCGCAGGTAATCGCCGTAGCTGAAGCCACCGGGGAGGACGAGCGCGTCGACGCCCTCGAGGTCGTGCGAGCCGTGCCACAGGGCGACCGGCTCTGCGCCGGCGATGCGCACGGCGCGCTGGGCGTCGCGGTCGTCGAGCGAACCGGGGAAGGTGATGACGCCGATGCGGACGGTCACTCCGCGACCTCGATGCCGACGACGTCCTCGATCACGGAGTTGGAGAGCACCTCGTCGGCGATGCGCCGGGCCTCGGCGAGAACCTCGTCGGTGACCTCGCCTTCGACGGTGAGCTCGAAGCGCTTGCCGATGCGGACGTCGGTGAAGCCCTCGACGCCGAGGCGGGCGAAGGCGCCGGAGACGGCCTTCCCCTGCGGGTCGAGCAGTTCGGGCTTGGGCATGACGTCGACGACGATGGTGGGCATGACGGCTCCAAGAGTCGCGGGCGGACGGGCGCATCCAGTCTACTGCCCTCGGCTCACTCGCCCACTCGCCCCCTCGCTCCTCCGCCCCCTCGGTGCCGAGTGCACGGACATCTCGCCGAGTGCACGGCCGGTGTGCGGGGGGATGCCGTGCGCTCGCTGAGGACCCGTGCACTCGACGAGCAGTGCGTGGGGGCGTGAGGGAGTGGGGGGTGGGGGTTATGCGGAGTGGAAGACGGTGTGCAGGTCGCCGACCGCCTCGCGGCCACCGAGACCGTCGATCTCGAACAGCACCGAGATGCCGATGACATGGCTGCCGAGGCGCTCGACGAGCTCGCGTCCGGCCGCGAGGGTCCCTCCGGTGGCGAGCACATCGTCGATCAGCAGCACGCGGGATCCGGGGGGCAGGTCGTCGTGCATCTCGATCGTGGCGGTGCCGTACTCGAGGGCGTAGTCGACGGATGCCGCGGGGCGCGGCAGCTTGCCGGCCTTGCGGATCGGGATGAGTCCGACGCCTGCGGCGATGGCGGCAGCGCTGGCGAGGATGAAGCCGCGCGCCTCGATGCCCGCGATCACGTCGAACTGGCCGGCGAAGGGTTCGATGATCGCCTCGGTCGTCACGCGGAGGGCCTCGGCGTCGGCGAGGAGTGGCGTGATGTCGCGGAAGATGATGCCCGGTTGCGGGTAGTCCGGCACGTTGCGGATCAGGGCTTCGGCGCGGACGAGGGCAGGGGAGAGCGTGGCTTCGGGCACTGCCCAAGGGTACCCCGCGGCGGCTGGGTTGACACCGTGGGAGCGCTCCCATAGAGTGACTGCTCAGTTCGTGGGAGCGCTCCCACAACGTCTCGACGCACCACACACCGCACGACCACCACAAAGGAGTGAACTGTGAACACACGTGCCCGCAACCGGATCCTCGTGACTGCCGCCGTGGCATCCGTCTCCGCTCTCGCCCTCGCCGGCTGCTCCGGCAGCACCGGCGATTCCACGGAGGGGAGCGCCGACGAAGAGGTCACGCTGACCGTCACCACGTTCGGCACCTTCGGCTACGAAGATCTCTACAAGGAGTACGAGAAGGCTCACCCGAACGTCACGATCGAGGCGACCAACATCGACACCGGCGGCAACGCCCGCACCGATGCGTTCACCAAGATCGCCGCCGGCTCCGGCCTCAGCGACATCGTCGCGGTCGAAGAGGGCTGGCTCGGCGCGATCATGGACGTCTCCGACACCTTCGTCGACCTGCGCGACTACGGCATCGAGGACCGCAAGGACGACTGGGTCGACTGGAAGTACGGCCAGGCGACCGACGCCGAAGGCCGCGTCATCGGCTACGGCACCGACATCGGCCCGAGCGGCATCTGCTACAACGGCGCCGCATTCGAGGCGGCCGGGCTCCCGAGCGACCGCGAGTCGGTGGCCGAGCTCCTCAACGGCGACTGGGAGAACTACTTCCAGGTGGGCGCCGACTACACCGCGAAGACCGGCAAGGCCTGGTACGACCACTCCGGCTTCGTCTGGAACGCCATGGTGAACCAGCTCGACGAGGGCTACTACACGACCGACGGCGAGCTGAACGTCGAAGACAACGCCGAGCTCAAGGAGCGCTTCGAGCTGCTGGGCGCCGCGACCGAGGGCGGCCAGTCCGCCGCGCAGACCGCGTGGGACTGGAACGGCGGCAAGTCGTTCGTCGACGGCACCTTCGCGACCTTCGTGTGCCCGGGCTGGATGCTCGGTGTCGTGCAGGGTCAGGTCGAAGCCGGTGGCGGCGACGCGTCGACAGGATGGGACTTCGCCGACGTGTTCCCTGGAGGAGCGGCGAACTGGGGCGGCGCGTTCCTGTCGATCCCCGAGACCTCGCAGCACAAGAAGGCGGCCGCCGAGCTGGCCGACTGGCTGACGCAGCCCGAGCAGCAGGTCAAGCAGTCCGCCGCCGCGGGCAACTTCCCCTCGACGATCAAGGCGCAGGAGACGCTCGCCGCGGATGCGACGCCGAACGCGTTCTTCAACGACGCGCCGACCGGGGCGATCCTCGCCGAGCGCGCCAAGGGCGTCGCCGCCCAGTTCAAGGGTGCCGATGACTCGGTGATCCAGGAGAACGTCTTCGGTCCGGCGCTCAGCAGCCTCGACCGCGGCGACACCGACACCCAGGGCGCCTGGGACCAGGCCATCGGTCTGCTGAACGACCTCGTCGGCTGACATCCCCCTTCCGGTCGCAGTTCCCGCCGTCGCCACCCCGCGGCCGGCGGCAGGAACTGCGACCGGAACTCCTCGGAACCCCGGGACAAGGACACCCCATGACACTCACCGCCCCGCCCGCGGAACAGCAGCGCGCGGCATCCCCCGCGAAGGATGCCGCACCGAAACGCTCCTGGCGCCACCGCGTCTCACGGTTCGACCAGAACGCCTCGCCGTACTTCTACGTCTCGCCGTTCTTCCTGCTGTTCGGGCTGGTCGGCCTGTTCCCGCTGCTCTACACGGTCTGGGTGGCGGTGCACGAGTGGGACCTGCTCAAGGGCGAAGGCGAGTTCGTCGGGGTCGGCAACTTCGTCGAGATCCTCGGCGATTCGATGTTCTGGAACTCGATCGGCAACACCCTGAGCATCTTCCTGCTCTCCGCGATCCCGCAGCTGGCCGTGGCCCTCGTGATCGCCTACCTCCTCGACCGGGGCCTGCGCGCCCCGACGTTCTGGCGCATGAGCGTGCTGATCCCGTTCGTGGTCACTCCGGTCGCGGTCGCCATCATCTTCTCGAGCATCTTCAACGAGGCCGACGGTCTGGCCAACAACCTGCTCAACCTCATCGGCATCGCGGACCAGGAGTGGAAGCACAACACCGCGCTGTCGCACATCGCGATCGCCGTCATGGTGAACTTCCGCTGGACGGGCTACAACGCCCTCATCCTGCTGGCCGCGATGCAGGCCGTGCCGCGTGACCTCTACGAGTCGGCGGCCCTCGACGGGGCCGGCGCCGCGCGCCGCTTCTTCTCGATCACCATCCCCACGATCCGTCCCACCCTGATCTTCGTCATCATCACGGCGACGATCGGCGGGTTGCAGATCTTCGCCGAGCCGCGCCTGTTCGACGTGTCGACCGCGGGCGGCATCGGCGGCAGCGACCGGCAGTTCCAGACCACGGTGCTGTTCCTGTGGGAGCTGGCGTTCTTCCGCCGGAACCTCGGGGAGGCATCCGCCGTCGCCATCCTGCTCTTCCTGCTGATCGTCGGGATCGGCGTGATCAACTTCCTGATCTCCCGCCGCATCTCCACCGGAGACGCCCCCAAGAACCGCGCGGCCCGCCGCCGTGCGCGCACCGCCGACACCGCCGACACCGCCGACACCGCCGCGACGAGCGCTGCCGCCGGAACGACGATCGCCACCACGACCGAGGAGAACGCGCGATGACCGCCACGCAGGCACTGAGCGTCCCCGAGAAGATCCGCCGTCGCCGGAGTGCGTCATCCGGCACCGCCGGGATCGGCAGCCGCCCCGGCTTCCTCACATACGGGCTCCTGGCCGCGTTCATCATCGGCAGCGTGTATCCGCTGTGGTGGTCGGTCGTCGTCGCGAGCGGCACGAACGCCACCCGCGGGGAGACGCTGCCGCTGATCCCCGGGGGCAACTTCTTCACGAACGCGGCCGAGGTCTTCGACGCGATCCCGTTCTGGCTGGCGCTGGGCAACTCGTTCCTCATCTCCGGCATCATCACGCTCTCGGTCGTCACCTTCTCCACGCTCGCGGGCTACGCCTTCGCCAAGCTCCGGTTCAAGGGCCGCGACGGGCTGATGATCTTCGTGATCGCGACGATGGCGATCCCGACGCAGCTGGGCATCATCCCCCTGTTCATGCTGATGCGCGAACTCGGCTGGACGGGCTCGATCGGCGCGGTGATCGTGCCGACCCTCGTCACCGCCTTCGGCGTCTTCTTCATGCGGCAGTACCTGGTCGATGTGATCCCGGACGAGCTGATCGAGGCCGCCCGTATGGACGGCGCCAACCAGTTCCGCACCTTCCTGACCGTCGGACTCCCCGCGGCTCGGCCGGCCATGGCGATCCTCGGACTCTTCACCTTCATGACGGCGTGGACCGACTACCTGTGGCCGCTGATCGTGCTCTCTCCGCAGAATCCGACCCTGCAGACGGCGCTCAGCCAGCTGCAGTCGGGCTACTACATCGACTACTCGATCGTGCTCGCCGGCGCGGTGCTCGCGACCCTCCCGCTGCTCGTGCTCTTCGTGGTCGCCGGTCGGCAGCTGGTCAGTGGCATCATGGCGGGCGCGGTGAAAGGATGACCCCTATGACCCGCTCCTTCCCCGAGAACTTCCTGTTCGGCGCCGCGACCGCGGCGTACCAGATCGAGGGGGCGGCGTTCGAGGACGGGCGCACCGCCTCGATCTGGGACGCGTTCTCGCGCGAGCCGGGCGCGGTGATCGGGGCCGAGAACGGCGACGTCGCCTGCGATCACTACCACCGCTACCCGCAGGACGTCGCGCTCATGACGCAGCTCGGGCTGCAGACATACCGCTTCTCGACCTCGTGGTCACGGGTGCGTCCGGACGGTGGAGCCGTCAACGCGGCGGGAGTGGACTTCTACGAGCGCCTGGTCGACGAGCTGCTCGCTGCCGACATCCTGCCCTGGCTGACGCTGTACCACTGGGACATGCCGCAGGCCCTGCAGGAGGCCGGTGGCTGGACGAACCGCGACACGGTCGATCGCTTCCTGGAGTACGCCGGCACCATGCACGACGCGCTCGGCGACCGGGTGAACGTGTGGACCACGTTGAACGAGCCGTGGTGCTCGTCGTTCCTCTCGTACACTGCCGGCGAGCATGCGCCCGGGCACACCAGCATCGCGGAGGGGCTGCTCGCCTCGCACCACCTGCTTCTCGCACACGGCAAGACCGTGCAGGAGTTCCGCAGACGCGACGCCTCGCTCAACCTCGGCATCACCCTGAACCACACGGTCGCCGACCCCGCCGACCCGCAGAATCCGGCCGATGTCGATGCGGCTCGTCGCGTGGACGGACAGTTCAACCGCTGGTTCCTCGACCCGATCTACCGCGGCAGCTACCCCGCCGACATCGTCGAAGACATCCGCGCGGTCGATGCCGACGCGGTCGCGCAGTTCGAGGCGGCCGTGCAGGACGGCGACCTCCAGCTGATCTCGCAGCACATCGACACGCAGGGGGTGAACTACTACCACGGCGACCTCGTATCGGGCACTGCTCCGGCTGAGGGGCCGGTCTCCGCGGAGCCCGAGACCGAGCGCGTGCGGCGCAGCCCCTACCCGTCGAGCGACGGCATCCACGCGGTCGAGCGGGGGTTGCCCCGCACCGCGCAGAACTGGGAGGTGCAGCCCGAGGGTCTCACCCGTGTGCTGCAGCGGATCTGGAACGAGTACGCCGAGCCCGCGGGCACCGTGCTCTACATGACCGAGAACGGGGCGGCCTACGACGATGCCGTGGCGGTCGAAGACGGCGACACGCGCGTGCACGACGCCGAGCGCACCGAGTTCCTGCGCCTGCACCTGGGCGCGGTGCTCGATGCCGCCGAGTCGGGTGTCGATGTGCGCGGCTACTTCTACTGGTCGCTGTTCGACAACTTCGAATGGGCGTGGGGATACGACAAGCGGTTCGGCATCGTACGCGTCGACTACGACACCCAGGAGCGCACGCTCAAGGACTCGGGTCGGGAGTACGCCCGCATCATCGCGGCCCGGGCGCTCTGACCCCGCTGCCCGCCCCTCGAGTCGCGCGAAGGGTCGTATCTGCGGCCGCGAAGCGACCATTTGCGCGACTCGAAGCGGGACGGTCGTCGTCGCACCCGTGAACCGGTGAGAATAGGGCGATGGAAGAGTGCGTACGCTGATGTCGCCCCGAGCGACCATCGAAGAAGTGGCATCCGCTGCGGGTGTCTCCCGGTCGACCGTGTCACGGGTCGTGAACGGGTCGACCGCCGTGAGCCCGGAAGCCCTCGCGGCGGTGCGCGCCGCGATCGACGAGCTGAACTACGTGCCCAATCGGGCCGCGCGCTCCCTGGCATCACGCCAGACCCACGCCATCGCGCTGATCGTCCCCGAAGACACCACGCGCTTCTTCGGCGACCCGTTCTTCGCGGCCATCGTCGCGGGCATCACAGGTGCACTCGGCGGCTCGGACTACCTGCTCAACCTGCTCATCGCGAGCGATGACCCCGGCGACAAGATGACCAGCTTCGTGCGCAACGGCGGCGTGGACGGTGCGCTGATCGTCTCGCACCACACGAGCGACGCCTTCGTCGATCGGATCGCGGATGCCGTGCCGGTCGTGTTCGGCGGCCGCCCGGTGCGCCGTCACGACGGGGACTACGTCGTCGACGTCGACAACGTCGCCGGAGCGAAGAACGCCACCCGCCGCCTGATCGACATCGGCCGTACGCGCATCGCCACGATCTCGGGTCCGCTCACGATGGTCGCCTCGGAAGACCGTGTGCAGGGGTTCCGGTCCGCGCTCGCGGAAGCCGGGCTCACCCCGTATGCGGAGGAGGAGGGCGACTACAGCGAGGCCAGCGGCGCGGAGGCTGCCAGACGGCTTCTCGACGGCGGGCGCCCGGATGCGATCTTCGTCGCCAGCGACCTGATGGCCCGAGGTGCGCTGACGGCCCTGCGCTCGGCGGGTGTGCGTGTGCCGGAGGACATCGCGCTGGTCGGCTTCGACGACTCCTCGGTCGCCGTCACCACCGATCCGCAGCTGACCACGATGCGCCAGCCGATGTACGCGCAGGGTGAGGCCATGGCCCGGATCCTGTTGTCGCGGCTCGCGGGGGAGGACCCGCCGACCACGACGATCCTGCCGACCGAGCTGGTGATCCGGGCCTCGGCCTGACCGACCACGTCCGGTCCTGACGAACCGCGTCGGGGTGCGCGAGCGTCCGCGGAGGGGATGAACACGGCTGTGGCCCTGGCGCCCCCTCCGGGCCAGGCCCACAGCCGTGGGTCTTGAGGCTCAGCCGACGAGCGAGCTGAGGATGTCACCGCCGAAGAGCGAGAAGGCGGTGAGGCCGGCGGAGAGCAGGAGCACCGCGGCCGTGCCGGCGACCGCGAACACCGAGATCCCGCGACCGCCCAGCCGTTGGCCGCGCAGGCCGACCGACACGCCTGCTCTGGCGGCGAGGCCTCCCGCCTCGTCATCGCGGTACAGCTCGGTGCGCACCGCGAAGCGCCGATGGAACTCCTCGGCCAAGGTGAGCACCGCCGTCATGGTCTCGGCATGGTCGAACCGTGTGCCGGACGGCAGGTACACGTAGAGACGGTCGGACACGAGCTCGATCTCGGCGCCGGAGCCGAGGTCCAGCACGCGGGCCATCAGATCCGGCGTGAAGATGTAGAGAGCGTCCTGCTGATAGCCCTCCGGCACGATGAGGCGGAACGTCTTCGCGAACTCGCCTTCCAGATCCATGTGCGCGGCGCCACGCCCGAGGCCGAGCGTGGGGACGATGCTGCGCTTCCGGTTGGCGAGCACGATGTGCGGGACGGATGCCGGCAGCGGCAGTTCGATGAAGGCGAAGGGGCGCTGGATCGTGGCGCGCTCCTGTCCGTGGGCGACAGAGTGATGCATGCCCAGCTCGAACGGCATCCGGTCGTCGTCGCAGGCGATGACCGCACGTTCGCGTCCGTGCGCGACCCGCGTGAACGCGGCCCCGGGACGGCGGGTGCGCTCGAGGGTGTCGGCGTACGCCCATCCGTTCGCCCAGGCGAAGGCGGCGACCTTCACCCGGCGACTCAGGCCGACCGCCCACCAGACGAAGCCGACGGCGGCGAGCACGGTGTACCCGATCACGAACACCCCGAGGATCGGGGCGACCGTGAGGATGTCGCTGCGGCCGAGGAACCAGAGCCCGGTCAGCATCGCGGCGGCGAACAGCAGCACGACCACCAGGATCACCAGGAAGCGGCGATGCGGCGGGATCCCGCAGATGCGCTCGTAGGTGCGGATGTCGCGCAGGCCCGCGCTCCGTCGCAGCGGTTCCAGGTCTACGGTCACAGGCTCCATGACAGCGTCGCCCACGGGCCGTTGCGCTTCTCGGACGCTGCGGCCTGGAAATCGGACCAGCCGTCGCCGAACTTCTCGAACGACTTCTCATCGACGTTGCCGTCCGTCCAGTGCATGACACGTCCCACGATGTAGCTCAGGCCGAAGTCGGCCCATGATTCGAACGCCGGGCGCCCTTCGACGTTGATGCGGTGGATGATCGCGCGTGCCTCAGCGACGTCGCCGTGTCCGAGCGCGACACCCCAGGTCGTCATGGCCACGGCCTGACCCAGGCCGTAGCCATCAAGGGTCTTCACGAAGAGCCCGGGGGTGACGATGTCCTTGCCCACGCGCTTGCGCACCTCGGTCTCGGCGTACTCGATCGAGGTGACGAAAGCGCGTGCATCGCGCTTGTCGCCGCCCTCCTGCACGATGGCGGCGAGCCATTCCTTGGCCTTCGGCGTGCGGCCGAGGCGCTGGGCGAGTTCGGTGCGTACGGCGAGGTACAGCATCCATACCTCGCGACGGCGGCGGACGGTGCTCAGGCGCTCGATGTTGGCGAGCCATTCGTCTCGTGTGTGCACGCCCCACTGGTCGACGAGGACCTTCTTCTCGCGGTCGTCGAGGAGCGAAGCGGTCGGATCGTTCCAGGCGCCTGAGGGCAGGTTCACGATCTGCAGGAAGCCGAGCGCGATCTCATCGGCTTCGACCCCGGTGGTGGGGTGCTCGGGCGAGGCCTTGACCTTGGCGGCCGGCAGGATCCAGATCACGAGGAAGAACAGCACGACGACCCCGACGATCGTCCACGCCCACCACTGGCTCACGAGCCATTCGAAGATCGAGGTGACGCTGTTGAAGTCGACGCTCGCGAAAGAGTGCATGGGTGCTCCTGGGAAGGGTGAATCCGTGTCGGTTCATAGATTGAACGAACATTCAGTGAGTAATCTATACGGCAGGGGGGCGATTTCGAAAGACGGACCGGCGGGACTCAGGAGGTGGATGCCACGTGGCGCGCTCCGACGAGCAGAACCGGTTGGCCCGCGAGCGTGCCAGGGAGAACATCCTGCAGGCGGCGATCGAGACGTTCAGCGAACGAGGCGTCGCAGGGGCGAGCATCGCCGAGATCACGAAGCGTGCCGGCGTCGCCCAGGGGCTCGTGAACTATCACTTCGGTGGCAAGGAGCAACTCGTCGCCGCCGTGATCGATCGCTGGTTCGAGACCGTGCTCGGCTTCGCCCGCGTCGAGGGCACGCCCGACGAGATGCTCGCCGCGGTGATCGACGGTGCTCTCACGGCCACCGCCTATGCGATACCGCTGCAGCGCGCGGTGCTCGCGATGCAGCAGCAGCCGGCCACGCATCGACTCTTCGCGGAGTCGGAGGCCCGGCACGAGGCGGGCGCCGCCGCGGCGGAGGACGCGGTCCGTGACCTCTTCCGCGCGCGGGGGGCCGAGGACCCGGCGCTCGAAGAGGTGATGCTGCGGAGCACGATCGAGGGTGTCTTCGTGAAATCCGCCGTCTTCGGCGATACGTATCCGCTCGAGGAGGCCCGCCGCTGGATGTTCCGACGGTACGGACTCCCCGAGCCCACGGCGTCCATCGCGCCACCGGCTCCCCTGCGTGACGGTGAGCCGCGGCCGCGGGCCACGGCGGCTCTGCGGGGGCGCGAGCAACTGCCGGGCGACTCCGCCTGAACGACGGACGAACGCGGGGCCCGGTCGCGAACGACCGGGCCCCGCTGATTCCGACGTGCTGACCGGTGTCAGTTCCCGTAGAGGGAGACGACTCCGGCGGTGTCGACGCTCGTCATCGACAGGTCGTCGGACGATCCGTTGCACTGCGGGTAGTGCATGATCGACGAGGAGTCGTACGGCGTCAGAGGACGCCAGTTGTTGTCCTCGAAGCAGGTGCCGGCCTCCGGGCGGGTGTGCTCGTGGCGGAAGCCGAGCACGTGGCCCAGTTCATGGCCGAGCACGTTCGTCGGGGTCCAGGACGAGCCGGGGGTCCAGATCGAGTCGTCGATGAGGACGTTCTGCAGACGCGGTGCCGTGCTCGGGAAGAAGGCCCTGGCGATGTACTGCGTCGTCTGCACCGGCTCCACCGAGAACAGGACGGCGTTGTTGCGCGTCGTGCAGTTGGCATCGGCGCTGCTGTCGTAGATGAAGTCGATCTTCGAGGATGCGGCTTCCCAGAGGGCAGCACCGCTTTCCATCGCGTTCACGACGTCGGCGTGACGTGCACCGAAGGCGGTGCTGACGCAATAGGTGAGGTTCGCCACCTGCGCGTCGGACCACTTGTCGTCGATGCTGTTGACGGTGTTGACGATGAGACCGTTGGTCACGGGGTCGGCGCCGAGGAGCTGCTCGTAGAAAGAACGCAGTTCGCCCTGGTTGGAGATCACCTCGTCTCCGTTGACGACGTAGGCACCGTCGACGTCTCGGTAAGTCGACGCCTCGAACTCCTGGAAGGTGGGGATGTCATCGGCGTCGGGTGCGGAATTCGCGGCAGCGGGGATGACCGTGCCGAGGCAGAGCGCAGCAGCCGCGGTAGCGGCGAACGCCAGTTTTCTCGTGAGTCGCAAAGTAGTAGTCCTTTTCGATCTGAACGATTCCGCGCGCCCCCTCGGCACGCGGCCCCCGGCGGAAAGGTGAGCAACTCTGCGCAGCCGATCCTGTCGAAGTGCGCTCACGGTAAGCATGGCTCTCACGCGATGGCAAGGCATCTCCCGGCACGTTCACAGATTTATGCACTCAGGTCAAAAATACCGAACGTCGTTCTGGTCGAAGGTGGTGTGCGTCCCGGCGAGACGTCGGGGGTCAGGCGTGGCCCATGCGGGCGAAAGCCCCCAGGACACTGCGCTCCGATGCGGTGAGGTAGCGCTCGAGTTCTTCCGCAGCGGCTTCGGGGCCCTGTTCCAGCAGAGCCGTGAGCACCGCGCGGTTCCGACGGACGTACGGCTCGTGCAGCGACCTCGGCTCGTCGATCTCGAGGAAGACGAGACGCAGCTCGGCGGCGACATCGCGGTAGGTGCGGGCGAGCCGTGCGCTGTCGGCGAGGGCGACGATCGCGTCGTGGAAGGCCATGTTCGCGCTGCCGATACGTCGCCAATCCTCGTGCGGCAGCTGCTCCTCGGCCTCGGCCAGGGCTTCGCGCATGAGCTGCACGGCGGGGTGCTCGGGCTCGGACTGGCGCAGTGCGGTGCATTCGATCACGCGGCGGGCCCGATAGATGTCGATCACGTCGGCGATGGTCGGTGACGCCACCGAGACCCCGCGGTGGGGGATGTGCTCGACGAGGCCCTGCTCGGCGAGCACACGGAAGGCTTCGCGAAGCGTGTTGCGCGAGACGTCGAACTGCTCGGCGAGGGCTGATTCCGAGAGTCGTGACCCCGGTGCGAAGTCGCCGTCGATGATGCGCTGACGGAGGACGTCGGCGAGCGGGCCCTGCTGGTTCATGCCTTCATCGTAGGCGGCGGAGCCGCGGCATCGTCTGCGGTCGCAGGAGGGAAATCACACGAAAGCAACCGTTCTGTAGCACGGCCGTAACACGATTGTTGAACAATCAATGCCTATCCGTTCTACACTGGGGGTCACCCGACACCCACCAACGACGATGGGAACCCCCCGCATGTCAGAGCAGACCACCGCCTCCCTCTCCCCGGAGGACGAAGCCCGCCTCTCGTCCGCCAAGAAGCGCGCGGGCCGCAGTGCCGTCATCGGCGCGATCTTCCTCATGGCCACCAGCGCCATCGGCCCCGGCTTCATCACGCAGACCGCCACGTTCACAGCGACGATGGGGGCCGCCTTCGCGTTCGCGATCCTCATCTCGATCCTCGTCGACATCGCGGTGCAGCTGAACGTCTGGCGCATGATCACCTCGTCCGGCAAGCGCGCCGGCGAACTCGCGAACAGCGCCATCCCCTTCTCCGGACACCTGATCGCCGTGCTCGTCGTGATCGGCGGGCTGGCCTTCAACATCGGGAACATCGCCGGTGGCGGACTGGGACTCAACGCCCTGCTCGGCATCGACCCCAAGCTCGGCGGCATGGTCACCGCGGCCCTCGCGATCATCATCTTCCTGGTGAAGAAGGCGGGCCCCGTGATGGACATCGTGCTGGTCGTGCTGGGAATCGCCATGATCGTCATGACCGTGGTCGTGGCCGTGATCGCCCAGCCGCCGATCGGCGAGGCGCTGCGCCAGACCTTCGTGCCCGACGAGCTGAACTTCGCCACCATCACCACCATCGTCGGCGGCACCGTCGGCGGATACATCACCTACTCCGGCGCCCACCGCTACCTCGACTCGGGACACACCGGACCGGAGCACGCCGGCCCCGTCATGCGCGCGGCGACCAACGGCATCCTCGTCACCGGCGTGATGCGCTACGTCCTGTTCCTCGCGATCCTCGGCGTCGTGGCCTCCGGCGTCACGCTCGACCTCTCCGGGCAGGGCGCGAACCCCGCGGGTCAGGCGTTCGGCGCGGTGCTCGGCGACGCCGGCCTCCGCATCTTCGGTGCGATCTTCTGGGCCGCGGCGATCAGCTCGGTCATCGGTGCGGCCTACACCTCCGCCACCTTCCTCTCCACCTTCACCACGAAGCTCAAGGGCGGGTGGCCGCTGCAGCTCGCGACCGTCGCGTTCATCGTGGTGTCGCTGGCGGTGTACCTCTCGATCGGTACCGCTCCTGCGGCGATCCTCGTGTTCGTCGGCGGCTTCAACGGCCTGATCCTGCCGATCGGACTCACGGTGTTCATGTACATCGGCTGGTTCCGTCGCGACCTGCTCGGCTCGAAGAAGTACCCGATGTGGCTGCTCGTCGCCGGTACGCTCGTGACGCTGCTCACCTGGTACATGGGTATCGTCTCGGTCGGCCCCATCTTCGCCTTCCTCGGAATCGGAGCGTGATCGCATGACATCGATCGACCTGAACTCGGACCTCGGCGAGAACGTCGCCGACCGGATCGTCAGCGACGACGCGAGCATGCTCCGCCTCGTCACGAGCGCGAACGTGTCATGCGGTTTCCATGCCGGCAGCCCCGAGGGGATCCGCGAGACGCTCGCGGCTGCCGTGGCGGACGGCGTGGTGATCGGCGCGCACCCCGGTTACCGCGACTACGAGAACTTCGGACGCACGAAGGTCGACATCGACTCGGCCACGCTGCAGGCGCACGTCGAGTACCAGCTCGGCGCGCTCATCGGGCTCGCCTCCGCGGTGGGCGGCCGGGTCTCGTACGTCAAGCCGCACGGCGCTCTCTACAACACGATCGCCCGCGACGAGCGGCAGTCGAAGGACGTTGTGGCCGCGATCCGCGCGATCGACCCTGGCCTGGTGCTGCTCGGGCTCTCCGGAGGCGTCGTGCTCGACGTGGCCGAGCGGGCAGGGCTCGCCGTCGCCGCCGAGGCGTTCGCGGACCGCGCGTATCAGCCCGACGGTCAGCTCGTCTCGCGCACCGAGGAGGGCGCGGTGCTGCACGACCCGGCAGCGGTCGCCGAGCGCATGGTGCGCCTCGCCGCCGACGGCGTGATCCGTGCGATCGACGGCACCGATGTGCCCGTGGTCGCGCAGTCGATCTGCGTGCACGGCGACAGCCCCGGCTCGGTGGCCATGGCCGCAGAGACCAAGCGGATGCTGCAGGAGGCGGGAATCACGATCGCCCCGTTCGCGGGCGCCTGACATGACCGTTCTCGCCACCGCCGACCAGCTCGCCGACGCACGCGCTGCTCGCGCCGCGATACGCGCGGGGCACGCCGAGCCGACCAGCGGAGTCGCGGTCGGGCTGACCCAGGCGAACCTCATCGCGGTGCCGGCCGACTGGGCCTTCGAAATGCTGCTCTTCGCGCAGCGGAACCCGAAGCCGTGCCCGGTGCTCGAGGTGATCGAGCAGGGCGCGGTGGAGTCACGGCTCGCGCCCGGCAGCGACATCCGCACCGACATCGGCCGGTACCGCATCTGGCGCGACGGGGAACTGGTCGAGGAGGTCGCCGACGCGACTGCGGCCTGGGCGGAGCATCCCGACCTCGTGGCTTTCCTCATCGGATGCAGCTTCACCTTCGAATCCGGACTCGTACAGGCAGGGATCCCGATCCGCCATCAGGAGCTCGGCCGGAACGTGCCCATGTACCGCACCTCCGTGTCGTGCGCGCCCGCCGGACGACTGCGCGGAGAGATGGTCGTCTCGATGCGTCCGATCCCCGCGGCTCGCGTCGCGGATGCCGTGCAGATCTCCGGCCGCACTCCCGCGGTGCACGGTGCTCCGGTGCACATCGGCGACCCGGCATCGCTCGGCATCCACGACCTGGCGCATCCCGACTTCGGGGATGCTCCCGAGGTGCGCGACGGCGAAGTGCCCGTCTTCTGGGCCTGCGGTGTCACCCCACAGGCCGCGATCATGGCCTCGAGGCCGCCGTTCGCGATCACGCACGCGCCCGGGTACATGTTCATCACCGATGTTCCGGATGCGGAGTACCTCGTCTGATGCGCATCCTCACGGCATCCGATCACGCTCTCCTCGTCGAGGCATCCGACCTCGACGAGGCGATGCGCCTGAACCTCGCGTGGGAGGGCGTGCCCGGCATCGTCGAGCGTATCCCCGGCGCCCGCACCGTGCTCGTGCGCTTCGATCCGGTCCGGGTCTCGGCCGCCGATCTCTCAGCGGTGCTGGCCGCGACCGAGATCGACACCGCGCATCCGCCGGGCACCGGCGAGGTCACCGTACCGGTGCGGTACGACGGCGAAGACCTCGACGAGGCGGCATCGCTGTTGGGCGTCTCGGCGGAGGAACTCGTCAACCGGCACCTCGCCGCGGACTGGCGGGTGGCGTTCTCCGGTTTCGCCCCCGGCTTCGGATACGTCGTGAGCAGCGATCCCCTGTTCGACGTGCCGCGCCGATCGTCGCCGCGCACACGCGTGCCCGCCGGCTCGGTCGCGCTCGCCGGGCAGTTCACCGGCGTCTACCCCCGGGAGAGCCCGGGGGGATGGCAGCTCATCGGACGCACGGATGCCGTGATGTGGGACATCGAGCGGAACCCGCCCGCGCTGCTGTCGCCCGGGACGGCGGTGCGGTTCGCGCAGGTGCGGGAGGCTGCTCGGCTGGAGGGCGGTCATCCGGGCCGAAACGGAGACGACCCGACGCGCGCCCGGCGCGTCGCGGCGCAGCACTCCGCGACGGATGCAGATGGTCTGGGTTTCGGCGCGGGAGTCGCCGTCGAGGTGGTCCGCCCGTCGCTGCAGCTGCTCGTGCAGGACGCCGGGCG